>JAGDCW010000026.1 GCA_017958305.1 Bacteroidales bacterium
AGGACGACAACTACTGGACCAACGGCCGCACCTGGGACTACCGCGCCCGCGGCTCCATCTCGGATGTCAATCTCCAGCCTTCCGGCATCTGGGGGCACCTCGATCTCTTGCTCGAGAGTCCCAAACAGCTCAACACGATGATCCAAACCCAACAACAAGGACAAGGACGATGAAGAAACTTCTGACAATGTTGGCGGCCGCGCTGATGGCCCAGGCCGCCCTGAAGGCCGAGGTGACCCTGCCGGCTTTCTTCTCTGACAATATGGTCTTGCAGCAGCAGAGCCGCACCGCCCTCTGGGGGCAGGCCAATCCTAACAAGATGCTGCGCGTCAAGCCTTCCTGGAACAACAAGGAGACCAAGGTGATGGCCGATGAGAACGGTGACTGGAAGTGCTATGTCGAGACACCGGTCGCCGGTGGTCCCTATTACATCATTTTCAACGACGGGCAGGAAAAGGTCCTCGACAATGTGATGATCGGTGAACTGTGGTTCTGCTCGGGCCAGTCCAACATGGAGCAGCCCATGAAAGGCTACACTTCGCAGTCGATCGAGAATGCCGAGCGCGACCTGTTCCTCTCCGGCGACGCCTCCTTGCGCCTGTTCACCGTCAAGCGGGCCGCCAAGAACGAGCCGCAAGGCGATGTCGTCGGCAACTGGGCGGAAGCCGAGCCTTCGGTGGTGCAGGATTTCTCGGCCACGGCCTATTATTTCGGCCGTTTCCTTCGCCAGGCGCTGCAAGTGCCCGTCGGGCTGATCGTGAGCAGCTGGGGCGGCACGCCTGCCCAGGCCTGGACCAGCCGGGAAGCCCTGGCCGACTTTCCCGATTATCCGGTGCCGGGTGTGGGAGCCCGTTTCTCGGGCAGCACCCCTTCGGCCCTCTACAACGGCATGGTGCATCCCTTCCTGGGGCTGGCCATGAAAGGGGTCATCTGGTATCAGGGGGAATCCAATTATGAACGCCCCGACCTCTATGCCGCTCTCTTCACGGCCATGGTCAAGTGCTGGCGCGACAACTGGGGCATCGGCGAGTTCCCCTTCTACTATTGTCAGATTGCGCCCTACGACTACAGCATCATCACCCGCGAGGGCGAGCCGGTCATCAATTCGGCCTACCTGCGCGAAGCCCAGCTCAAGGCCGAGGAAATGATTCCCAATTCGGCCATGGTCGTGCTCATGGACGGCGGCCTGAAGGGCGGCATCCATCCGCGCAAGAAGCAGCTGGCCGGCGAACGTCTGGCCATGAAGGCGCTGGCTGGCTCCTACGGGTTCAATATCCCGGTCGAGAGTCCCCGCCTGGCTCAGATGGCTGTCCACGACAGTGTGGCGGTGCTCACGTTCGACCATTCTCCCAAATACCTCGACTGTACCCGGGGTGAACTGAGGTGGTTTACCGTGGCCGGGGAGGACAAGGTCTTTTATCCGGCCCAGGCCAAAATCAGGTGGAATTCCAACATCATCGAGCTCCATGCCCCCGAGGTGGCTCATCCGGTGGCTGTGCGCTACGCCTTCTCCAACTGGGCCGAGGGCGACCTTTTCGGCCAGAACGGCTGGCCCGTCTCCTCGTTCCGTACCGACGACTGGCCCATCGAGCCCGAGGGCATCAAAGAATAACCATTGCCGATATGATACGAAACAGAATCCTGGCCTTGGGCCTGCTTTTTGCCTTGTGCCTGCCGGCCTGCCGTGCCGCTGGGACGGCCTCTTCGAGTGCTTCGCTGTCTGATTTCAACCCGGTGAAGGGCTATGATGTCTGCTGGACGAGCCAGAGTGGCAATTCGAGTGAGTCGATGCCTTGCGGCGGCGGCGACATCGGACTGAATGTCTGGGTGGAGAACGGCGAGTTGCTGTTCTATGTGAACCGCAGCGGCACCTTCGACGAGGACAACACCTTGCTCAAGTTGGGCCGGGTGCGCATCAGCTTTGAGCAGCCCCTCGATTCGGGCCTTTTCTGCCAGATGCTGCAACTGGAGAAAGGCCGTGTGCTCATCTGGGCAGGGGACGAGGAGGCCCGGACCGGCATCGAGGTCTGGACCGATGTGTTCCAGCCTGTGGTGCACGTCGATATCCACTCACCTGTCAAGCAGCGTATCCGTGCCGCATACGAGAGCTGGCGCTATGAGGACCGCCCCTTGCGCAAGAACGAAGGCTTCATGACCTCCTACAAATGGGCTCCGCCCCGGGGACTGATGGTCAAGGGCGACCAGATCGAAGCACATCGCCGCCATATTACCTTCCTGCACCAGAATCCCGAGTCGCCGACCATGCTGGATGTGACGGCCGAGGAACAAGGCATGGAAGCCTTGAAAGACAGTCTCTACAATCCCATCGCCAACTTGGTCTTCGGCGGCCGCCTGTCGGGCAAGGGCCTGCGTTTCGAGGACGTCGTCGATGGAAGCTATCTGGATACCGACTACAGGGCTTTCCGGCTGAAAAGCCGCCCGGGCCGCCATCACCGCGTGCAACTGACCCTCTGCACCCTGCAGGGGAAAAAGGGCACGGCTCCGGCCAAAATCCGGAAACAATGGCTCAAGGCGCTGGCCCGGCAGGCCCGGCGCGTGCGCTACGACCGCGACCAGGCCCGTACGCTGGCCTGGTGGCAGCAGTTCTGGAACCGCAGCTATATCCGCATCAATACCGACTCCGAGCGCGCGGACGACGCTTCGTGCCAGGCCTGGGAAGTGGGCCGCAACTATCAGCTGTTCCGCTATCAGCTGGCTTGCAACGCCTACGGCCAGTGGCCCACCAAATTCAACGGCGGACTGCTCACCTTCGATCCCGTCTTTGTCAACGCCCAGCGGCCCTTCAGCCCCGATTTCCGCAACTGGGGCGGCGGCACGTTCACGGCCCAGAACCAGCGGCTGGTCTATTTCCCGATGCTCAAGAGCGGCGACGTGGACATGATGGTCCCGCAGTTTGAGTTCTACCGGCGCCTGCAACGCAATGCCGAGTTGCGCAGCCGCCATTACTGGCAGCACGGGGGCGCCTGCTTTACCGAGCAGATGGAGAACTTCGGCCTGCCCAATCCCAGCGAGTACACCTGGAAGCGCCCGGCCGACAGCGATGCCGGCGTGGAATACAACAAGTGGCTCGAATACCTTTGGGACACCTCGCTGGAGTTCTGCTACATGATCCTGGAGGCCCGTCGCTACGGCGGTATGGACATCGGCGAGTACATTCCGCTCATCGAAAGCTGCCTGACCTTCTTCGACGAGCACTACCGCTATGAGGCCCGCCAGCGGGGCGAACCCGAACTGGACGACGAGGGATGCCTCAAGATCTATCCCGGCTCCGGCTGCGAGACCTACAAACTGGCTTTGAATCCGGCATCGACCGTGGCTGCCCTGAGGGTGCTGACCGAGAGCCTGCTGGACTATCCGCTCAACGACTCGCAGCGACAGCGCTGGACGGCTTTCCTGGCCACTGTGCCCCAGCTGCCTGTACGTGAGGTGGACGGCTACCGCATGCTGGCTCCGGCCGCCGCCTGGGACCGGGTGAACAACACGGAGGCGCCGCAGCTCTATCCCGTCTTCCCCTGGCACATCGTCGGAGTGGATTCCCCCGACCGTGAACTGGCGGTCAACGCCTATTGGCACGATCCCGATGTGAGAAAGTTCTACAGCCATGTGGGCTGGAAGCAATACAACATCTTCGCCGCCTGCCTGGGGCTGAGAGACGAGGCCAAGTCGCTCACTTTGCAGAAGTTTGCCGACGGTCCCCATCGTTTCCCGACCTTCTGGGGCCCGGGCTTCGACTGGACGCCCGACCACAACTGGGGCGGTTCGGCCATGATCGGCCTGCAGGAAATGCTGCTGCAGTGCTCCGGCGACCGCCTGATCCTGTTCCCCGCCTGGCCCCGCGACTGGGATGTCAGCTTCAAGCTGCACGCTCCCGGACAGACCGTCGTGGAGGCCACGCTCAAGGACGGGGAGATGACGGCCTTGAAAGTGACGCCCGCCGAACGGGAAAAAGACATTATTAATTGGATAAACAGATAGATATGAAAAGATTGCTGATGCTGACAGGTTGCCTCCTGTCCGTGGTGGCCAGCCTCTATGCCTGGCAGCCCCAGATTTCCGTGGCCGGTTTCTTCCCCGTGGAGAACAGCGGCCGACAGGTGTTCGACTTCAATCCCGGTTGGCGCTACTACCGGGGCGATGTCGCCCAGGGCGGCAGCCTGCAACTGGACGATTCGGCCTGGGAAGTGGTGTCGGTGCCCCATACCGTGCAGCTGATGCCGGCCGAGGGCAGCGGCAGCCGCAACTATCAGGGCAAGGCCTGGTACCGCAAGCATTTTGTGGTGGATCCCGCCTTGAAGGGCCAGCGCGTGCAGCTCTATTTCGAAGCGGTGATGGGACGGGCCGATGTCTGGATCAACGGCCGGCACGTCATGCAGCATGTGGGCGGCTACCTGCCTTTTGCCGTGGTGCTCAACGACTATGGCGTGGAGGCGGGCGACAGCTGTCTGGTGGCTGTCTGCGCCGACAACAGCGACGACAAGAGCTATCCTCCCGGCAAGACCCAGTACACACTGGATTTCACCTATCATGGCGGCATCTACCGCGATGTCTGGATGATCGCCACTTCGCCGGTCTATATCACCGATGCCGTGACCGAACGCCACTAGACGGCCGGCGGCGGTGTCTTCCTGCATTACAGCAATATTTCCGAATCCCAGGCCACGGTGCATGTCGAAACCGAGCTGGGCAACCGTGCCGCCAAGGCCGGTGCCGTCACGGTCGAGACCTCACTGTGCGACCATACGGGCAAGACCCTGTACAAATCGCGCAAGGGTGTCACCCTGCCTGCCGGCGGCTTCCAGACGGTGAGCCAGTCGTTTACCGTGAAGCGTCCGCATCTGTGGTCGCCCGAGGATCCCTATCTCTACCAGGTCAAGGTGACGGTGCGCCAGCAGCAGCGCCCAATGGACGGTGTGATGCTCAAGGCCGGCATCCGCAAGGCTGAGTTCCGGGGCCGCGACGGCTTCTGGCTCAACGGCAAGCCCTATCATCAGCTGATCGGTGTGAACCGTCACCAGGATTTCGCCTATGTGGGCAACGCCCTGCCCAATTCCCGCCACTGGCGCGATGTGAGGATGTTGCGCGAAGGCGGCTGCACCATCATCCGTTCGGCCCATTATCCCCAGGATCCCGCCTGGATGGATGCCTGCGACGAGCTGGGCATCTTCATGATCGTACCCACGCCGGGCTGGCAGTACTGGAACAAGGACCCGCAGTTCGAACAGTATGTGCTCGACGATGTGACGCAGATGATCCGCCGCGACCGCAACCATACCTCGGTGCTCATGTGGGAGCCCATCCTCAACGAGACACGCTTCCCGCTGGAGTTTTCCCTGAAGGCCCTGCAGCTGACCCGCGACGAGTTCCCCTATGAGGGGGCGCCCGAGGCCGTGGCCGACAAGGGCTCGGCCGGCGTGGCCGAGAACTACGGGGTGGTCTATGGCTGGCCCACCGACACGGGTACGGTGGCGCAAAGCATCTTCACCCGCGAGTTCGGCGAGAACGTCGACGACTGGTATGCCCAGAACAACAACAACCGCGCCTCGCGCAGCTGGGGCGAAGGGCCGCTCACCATCCAGGCCATGTCGCTGGCCGAATCCTACGATGCCATGTTCCGCGGTCAGCGCCAGTTCATAGGCGGTGCCCAGTGGCACAGCTTCGACCATCAGCGGGGCTATCATCCCGATCCTTACTGGGGCGGCCAGGCCGATGCCTTCCGCCAGCCCAAATATGCCTACTACATGTTCAAGAGCCAGGTGCCGGCCTCTTGGTCGCATCCGCTGGTGGAGTCGGGCCCGATGGTCTATATCGCCCACGAGATCATGCCTTTCTCCAGCCCCGATGTGACGGTCTTCAGCAACTGCGACTCGGTCCGTCTCATCATCCGCGAGACAGACACCATGATGCAGGCCGTGGTCCACGCCCCCGACGGCATGCCCTGCCGGCCGGTGGTCTTCAAGGATGCCTATGATTTCTGGAAGATGCGCGAGAAGAGCTATCTGCAGAAGAACTGGCAGGCCGTGAGCTTCATTGCCGAGGGTATCATCGGCGGGCAGGTGGTCTGCCGCGAGAAGAAGATGCCTTCGCGCCGTTCGACCCGCCTGAGTTTGCGTGTCGAGGAGTCGGGCCAGCCTTTGGTGGCCGACGGCAGCGACTTTATCGTCGTGGTGGCCGAGGTGACCGATGACAACGGCAATGTGCGCCGTCTGGCCAAGGACAATATCTGGTTCACGGTCGAAGGGGAGGGCAGTATCATCGGCGATGCCGCCATCGGCGCCAACCCCCGTGCCGTGGAATTCGGCTCGGCCCCCTTGTTGGTGCGCTCGACCCTGACGCCGGGCAAGATCCGCGTCAAGGCGCGTGTCCTGTACGAAGGCCAGATGGCTCCCCAGCCTGCCGAAATAGAGTTTGAGAGTATTCCCGCCCTGCTGCCGGCCGTCTGGTCGGAGGCTGCCGCGCCCGCCAAAAAGGCGGTTTACGATGCTGTCCAGGACAAGCCCCAGTTAACAAATGACGAGATTAATCGTCTATTAAATGAAGTCGAACAGCAACAAACCGACTTCGGAGAAAAGAAGTAAACAAGGATAGCATGGTCCACCTGGTTGTAGATAAGGGCAATTCGGCCTGCAAATGGGCCTTCTTCGAGCTGGATCCCCAACGGCCCGACCTGAAAAAGGAGCCGCTGGAGGTGGTGAGCCTTCCCACGGGAGCGTTGCTTCCCGAGGAGTGGCTGGCCAAATACCGGCCCGATGCCTGCATCTACGCCTCCGTGGGCAAGCCTGTCCCGGGCCTGACAGCATTTCTTGAGGAACGGGTGCCCTTCTTCTGCCGCTACACGCGCGAGATGAAGATTCCCATCCGCAACGCCTACCGCAGTCCCGAGACCCTGGGTCTGGACCGCCTGGCGGCTGCCGTCGGGGCCTGGACCCTGGCACCCGGCCGCTCTTCGCTCATTGTGGACATGGGGACGGCCATCACCTACGACTTTCTCGACCGCGACGGGGTTTATCGGGGCGGCAACATCGCTCCGGGCATCTGGCTGCGTCTGAAGGTGCTCCATGAGGAGACGGCGGCCCTGCCCCTGGTCGAGGCGCGGGCGGATTTCCCCGAAATGGGCACCGATACCGAGACGGCCATCCGCGCCGGCGTGATGCAGGGCATCTGGTACGAGCTGGAAGGCTATCGGAAGAAGTATATCGCTGAGGATGAAGGTCTTGTGACCTTCCTGACGGGCGGTGACATAAATTATTTTGAAACAAGGGCAAAAAGTGGCATCTTTGCAGCCCGAAACCTGGTCTTGACCGGGCTCAACAGAATCCTGTACGAAAATGCTCATATATAAAGCTCAAAGAGTGCTGTTGAAGGGCTTTTTGACGCTGTCGGCCTTGGCCTTTGCGTTGATTGCCCCGGCACAGACGAACACCAACTCCCCCTATAGCCGCTACGGCTATGGCCTGCTGCACGAGCCCCTCATGGGCCAGTCGGTGGGCATGGGCGGTGTGTCGTACGGTCTGAGGAGCAAGAACCACATCAACCCGATGAATCCGGCCTCGTATTCGGCCATCGATTCCATGACCTTCCTGATGGATGTGTCTTTCTCGGCCGAGGCTGCCACGCTGCGCGAGAACGGCGTCAAGGAGGGCAACATGGGCTATCACCTGGAGCATGTCGCTGTGAAGATACCCCTGGCCCGCAACTGGGGCATGGCCCTGGGCCTGTACGAGTATTCGCGGCTGGGCTATGCCTACAGCAGGGTAGGGAGCCTGCCCGGCATGTCGGGCGAGGACAGAATCTCCTATCTCGAATCGTATTCGGCCAACGGCGGACTGAACAACCTGTTCATCGGTACTTCGGTGCAGTTGTTCAAGTGTTTGTCGCTGGGTGCCAACTGGAACTACAAATTCGGTACGCTCAACTACATCCAGTCGCTGACCTATCCCAACAGTTCGCTCTACGCCGGCATGGCCGTCAACGACCAGCTGGTGCTCAGCCAGTCGAACTTCGATTTCGGCATGCAGCTGCGCCTGCCCGTCTCGCGCAAGCAGGAGTTCATCCTGGGCGCCACTTACACGATGGACAAGCTCTTCCGCTCCGAGGTGTCGTCGGTGCGCGTCTCGCGCGACACGCTGACGGTGGATTCCAATTACGATTTCGGCACTCCCTCCCGTCTGGGCGTGGGTTTGAGCTACATCTACGACAACCGTGTGGTGTTGGCACTCGACTACGAGCAGCAGGGCTGGAGCAAGGTGCCTTTCTACAGCCGCCGCGACACGCTGGCCTCGACCAGAAGGCTGGCCCTGGGCCTGGAATACCTGCCCGCCCGCCTGGGCGAACACTACTTCCAGGTGGTTAAGTACCGGCTTGGATTGCATTATTCGGAATCATACATTAATTTTGCAGACGGAAACCTGAAGGATGTCGGTCTGTCCCTCGGCGTGGGTTTGCCGCTCAAGTCACAGCGCTCGGCGGTCAATCTGGCGTTGGAGGCCGGCAAGACCCTCACCCCATCACGGACCTATATCCAGGAGAATTATTACAAGCTTTCGGTGAGCGTGTCTTTCAACGAGACATGGTTCATGAAGCGTAAGTTTAATTGATACACCAAGACGATGAAAAAAACTTTATTACTTGCATTGGCACTGGTAGCCGGTACTTCCCTGTATGCACAGAAAGGTGTCGAAGACGGCTCCAAGTACGGACATGGAGAAGACAGTATCCGCTGCAGGCAGAATCTGAGCCTGTGCTATACTTATATCACCCAGAACGATTACGCCACCGCGCTGGAATTCTGGGAAATCGCCTACAACGAATGTCCGGCCTCCTCGGTCAACCTCTACAACTACGGTACCCGTATCCGTACCTGGCAGTTGAAGAACGAGAAGGATCCTGCCAAGAAGATGGAATATTTCAACCTGTTGATGCAGGTCTATGACCAGCGCATCCGGTATTTCGGCGACTATGCCCGTATGCCGGCACCCTCGGTGCTCGGCCGTAAGGCTGCCGACTATCTGGTGCTCCATCCCGACGGCGAGAACAGCGACAAGCAGCCCGCCTACGAATGGCTCAAGACCTGCGTGGAGCAGTCTTCCGTAAGCCAGTTCGACCCGGCCTATGCCCGCTATTTCATCATCGCCTCGCGTTCGCTGCTCGACAAGGTGCCCGGTCACAAGACCCAGTTCCTGAGCGACTATCTGGCCATCTCCGACATGCTCAACCGCAAGCTGGCCGAAGAGACCGATCCCGCCGCCCAGGCCAAGATCAAGGGCTACAAGCAGGACGTCGACGACCTGCTGGTCAATTCCGGTGTGGCCGACTGCGCCAGCATGGAGGAGATCTTCGCCCCCGACCTGGAAGCCAACAAGGCCGATCCCGTCTGGCTGGACAAGGTCATCACCCTGTTCAAGCGGGCCAAATGCACCGAGACCAACGTCTATTTCCAGGCTTCGCAGTATGCCCATGAAGTACAGCCCACGGCCGAGTCTGCCGAAGGTTGCGCCTACATGTGCATCAAGAAGGGCGACTACCTGAAGGCTGCCGAATACCTCAAGGAGGCTGTCTCCCTGGAGACCGACAACGAGAAGAAGGCCGAATACGAATATGTGGCCGCTTCGGCACTGTTTGCCGGCAAGTCCTACGCCGAGGCCCGCCGCCATGCCCTGGAGGCTGTCAACTACAAGGCCGACTACGCCGATCCCTATATCCTCATTGCCAAGATGTATGCCAACAGTGTGGATATGTTCGAAGACGCCGTCACCCGCCGCGCCGTCTATTGGGTGGCTGTTGACAAGCTGGAGAAGGCCAAGTCGGTCGATCCTTCCGTGGCCGAGACGGTCAACGACCTGATCCGTAAATACCGCGAGCAGTATCCGCGTTCGGAGGATGTCTTCATGCACCCCGAGGTCGACGAAGGCAAGCCTTACACCGTCAAGGGCTGGATCAACGAGAGAACCATCGTCCGTTCCAAGAACTGATTTGCCTCTCATGAAGGAAAACCCTGGAAACCATCGCATAACAGCTGCAGTCCTTGCGGCTGTTATGTTGTTTTTGCCGTCCTGCAAGAAGAGCCAGACGGACATGATCCCGAGCTTTGAGAACCGGCGTGCCGTGCCGGGCATGTATGCCGACTCGGTCACCACGCTCATCTCCGATTCGGGCAGGATCCGCTACAAGGTCATCGCCGAAACGTGGAAGATCTTTGACCAGGCGGAGGTTCCCTATTGGTTTTTCCCGGAGAAGTTCTATTTCGAGCGTTTCGACGACAGCATGCGCGTGGAATCGGTCGTCGAGGGCGACACGGCCCGCTATTTCACCAATAGCAAGATCTGGGAGTTGAAAAACAACGTCAAGGTGATGAACCTCTCGGGCGAGAAGTTCGAGACCAACCTCCTGTATTGGGACCAGGAGCATCACACGGTCTATTCCGACTCCTTCATCCGCATCGAGCAGAAGAGCCAGGTGCTGACGGGTTACGGCTTCAAGTCGAACGAGACGCTGACCAAATACGAGGTCTTCCAAATCAAGGGTTTGTTCCCCATAGACGCCGAGGAAGAGGACACTGGAGCGCCAAATGGAGAAATAAACAATTAAATAACGCGGAAAACACCGATAAGTGACATAATTTTTATACATTTGCGCGCTCTTTTCAAAAGAGCCGGCAACAGCGCCGGAAAAGAGGATATTAACAGTAACATTTTATAGCAATGGCAACTTTACAGAAAATCAGAAAACAGTCCATCCTGCTTTTGATCGTGGTGGGTCTGGCTATGTTTGCATTCATCATCGGAGACTTCCTCACCTCAGGGTCGTCCCTGTTCCAGCAGTCTCAGGAGAATATCGTCCATATCAACGGTGACAAGCTGAACTACCGCGAGTACGAAGCCCGCATCCAGGAAATGGAAGATGTTTACAAGATGCAGACCGGACAGACTACCCTGAGTGAAGAAATTGTCAACCAGATCAGAGAGTCGGTCTATGAGACCATCGTCCGCGAAAGACTGCTCGACGAGCAGGCCGCTGCCCTGGGTGTCACGGTCACCGACAAGGAGCTCTTCGATATGGTCAACGGCGAGAACGTCCACTACATCGTACAGCAGATGCCTTTCTTCCAGAATCCGGAGACCGGCCAGTTCGACCGTGCCCAGATGATGAACTTCCTGCGTACCATCCAGCTGGAGGACCTTTCCATGTATTCGGCCGATGCCCAGGCCCAGATCCAGCAGATGAAGAACTACTGGCTGTTCTGGGAGAACAACCTGAAATACGCCCGTCTCGACGAGAAGATCAACAACCTGCTCGACAAGGCCGTCTCTTCCAACGCCATCGAGGCCCAGGCTTCTTTCGACGCCCGTCAGCGCTCGGTCGATTTCGCCTATGCTTTCAAGCCCTACGCTTCCGTGCCCGATTCCGCCTTCAAGGTTTCCAAGGCAGAAGCCAAGAAACTCTACGACGCCCGCATCGAACAGTTCCGCCAGGAACCCTACCGCGGTGCCCGCTATGTCGTGGTTGACGTGCTGCCCACCCAGGACGACAACGACGCTGTGAAGAAGGAAATCGACCGCGTGGCCGAGAACTTCGCCGCCACGGCCGACTATGAGGCCCTGGTGAACGCCCATTCCGAGATTCCTTTCGAAAACTGCTATATCGCCAACTCGGCCTTCGCCGGTGTGGTCCGCGACTTTGCCGAGACCGCTGCCGTCGGTGCCGTCGAGGGTCCGATTTTCGACAACAACGTCTGGATGATGCTGCGCAAGATCGACGAGGTGAACAAGCCCGACTCGGTCAAGGTGAGCCAGATCTACATCCGCAACACGGGTGAAGAGGGCGAGCGCCGCATCGACTCCCTGATGAACGAACTGGTACGCCGCAAAGCCGACTTTGAGGAGCTGGCCAGGAACTTCTCCGAAGACCAGACCGCTGTCAACGGCGGCGATATGGGCTGGTTCCGCGAGATGGACGCCTACCGCGGCATGGGTGCCGAGTTTGTCAACACCTGTTTCAACGCCAAGAAAGGCCAGTATTACAGTGTCAAATCCAACTTCGGCCTGCACATCATCAAGGTGACCGATATGACCAAGCCGGTCAAGAAGAGCAAACTGGCCCAGCTGGCCATGTCTGTGACGCCTTCTTCGAGAACCTTCAGTGCCGAGTACAACAAGCTCAACCAGCTGGTGGCCAAGAACCAGACCCTCGAGGCCTTTGTCAAGGCCGCCCAGGAAGCCGGTTACTTCGTCCAGAGCGCTCCCAACATCCGCCAGTCGGACAACGCCATCGGCAATGTGCCCTCGATGCGTCAGGCTGTACGCTTTGTCTATAACAACAAAGTCGGTGCCGTTTCCTCGATCTTCGAGAACTCCAACAACCAGTATGTGGTCGTTGCCGTCTCCGAAATCAACGACGGTGAGTTCGCCTCTTTCGAGAGCGTCCAGAGCCAGCTGGTCCGCGAAATCGTCAACGAAAAGAAGGCTGCCTCCATCCTCAAGGACTTCAAGTCGGGTGCCACCCTGGCCGAGGTTTCCGAGCAGAACGGCATGCGTGCCGATACGGCCCGCCTGGTCACCTTCTCGACCCGCCGCATGGTTGGCATCGGTGACGAGCCCGCTTTGCTGAGCGCTGTCATGAACGCTCCCCAGGGTGAGCTTTCCGCTCCGGTGGCCGGCAAGAACGGCGTCTATGTCTTCGAAGTGCTCTCTCAGGTGAACGCCGAGAACGAGTACAATGTCAACGACGAGAAATACGCCCTGGATGCCGACAAGAGCTATCGGATCATGTACCAGGCCTACCAGGCTGTCCGCGACGAAGCCGACGTCAAGGATTCCCGCATCCGCTTCTATTAATCGACGGACTATTCCGACATAGAAGGCTGGCTGCTCTTACAGCCAGCCTTTTTCTTTCGCCAAACAGACCAAACCGACATGGAGACGACCGAAAAATACATTCTGCTGGGCCGGACGCTGCCCGAACTCAAGGAGTGGGTGCAGTCGCAGGGCATGCCCTCTTTTGCCGCCGGGCAGCTGATGGACTGGATCTATGTCAAGCGGGCCCGCTCTTTTTCGGAGATGACCAATCTCTCGCTCAAGCACCGTGCCCTGCTGGAGGAAAAGGCCAGCCTGGGCCTGACGGAGCCTTTGTCGGTGGCTGTTTCCCGCGACGGCACCAAGAAATATCTCTTCGCCACCTCGGTGGGCATCGGGGTGGAGTGTGTCTATATTCCCGATCGCGAACGGGCCACCTTGTGTGTGTCCTCGCAGGTGGGTTGCAAGATGCACTGCGCCTTTTGCATGACGGGCCGCATGGGCTTCAAGGCCCAGCTGTCTGCGCATGAGATCCTGAACCAGGTGCTCTCCGTGCCCGAATCCTCCTCGCTCACTAACCTGGTGTTCATGGGCATGGGCGAGCCTTGCGACAATGTCGAGGCCGTGCTGCGGAGCATCCGCCTGCTTACCGACGAGCGGGGCCTGGCCTGGAGTCCCAAGCGCATCACCCTGTCGTCGATCGGTGCCATGCCGGGTTTGCAGCGTGTGTTGGAGGAGACGCGCGTGCAGATTGCCATCAGCCTGCATACGCCCGACCTGCAGCAGCGCGGCGAGTGGGTGCCGGCCGAGCGCATCTGGCCCATTCGCGACACCTTGGACTTGCTGCGTGGCTACGATTTCTCGCATCAGCGCCGCCTGTCGTTCGAATATGTCATGTTCCGGGGCCTGAACGACGACATCGCCCATGCCCGCATGCTCTTGTCGCTGCTCAACGGCCTCAATTGCCGGATGAACCTGATCCGCTTCCACAGCATTCCCGACACACCTTTTGTCAGGAGCGAGGAAAGCACCATCCAGGCCTTTGCCGACTACCTCAACGCCAAGGGTTTGCTCACCACTGTCAGGGCTTCCTGCGGCGAGGATATCGAGGCAGCCTGCGGCTTGCTTTCGACCTGCGTGTCGAAGGATGATGTGGGCTGATGACCGGTTTCCGGGATAGTTACTGAAACCTAAAAACTATAGGAATGGTAAAGGAGACAGGAACGGCTTTCCCGTCTTTCTTGCCTGGTTCCCACTTGGGCATGGAAGATACCACACGAAGTGCCTCTGCGTTCAGGTCTTCATGGACACCGCGCAAAAGCTTGACATCGCTTACGGTACCATCGGTCCCAATGGTAAACTGAACTATCACACGGCCTTGCACCTTGTCTGCTTTTGCCTGTTCCGGATACTTGAGATTGTTTTTAATCCACAAGTTAAAGTCTCCGTCGAAGGTAGGTTTTACATCAACCTTTTCAAAATCCATAGCTTCCTGTTCAGGAGGAGCAGGTGCCTCCTGCACTTGTGTTTCCGGAGCCGATTCTTGGCTCTTCTTAGGAGAATTACAGGCGTACATAAGTACGGCCATCACGGGGATAAGGGCCAGATACGACCAGCCCATCCAGCGGGAAGAAGAAGTTTTAATCATCATTTCAATTCTGTTTTTCAGTTTGGTGTGCTGGAAGCCGCTGGCCAGGAAGAAGCGCTGTTCTCCCACGGCTTTTCGCACAAGAAGTAGTTGATATTGAGTTGCATCGATGCCTTTTTGAATGACCCCCTCATCGGCCTCATATTCCTGCAGGAGCCGCAGTTCCTCACGGGTAATCCATATTAGGGGATTCCACCAGAAGAGCAGTTGAATGGGCAGGAACAATACAAGGTCCAGCGAATGCCTGCATTTTATGTGCATCAACTCGTGAGTGAGTATGGCGGGATTCTCCAATAAGTCTTTCCGACTGATCACCACCGTTCTCCTCCAACTGAATGATGGAACGTCATGTTCCAGAATGGCCAGCCGGCAACCATCCAGTCCCGATGACTTACCCTTCCGGATTATTTGCTGCATCTTCCAGGCTGATCTTAGATAGAGCAAGAGGGTGATGACAAATCCGGCGATGTAAAGGGCTAGTACTACGTCCTGCCAGGCAACGGACGGCTCATGTGCCATTTGCATGGGCTCGGCCCCAACGCCTGTCATAATCGGTTTCGAAGCAATGCCGACTGCCGTTGTTGCGGTCCGGAGTCTTATGAACGGCAAAAGAAGACAAAGATAACTTCCCGAGAGCAACAGCAACCGGTTCAGGCGGAAGAACGTGGTCCGTCGCATCACCAACAGGTAAAAAATATGGAATAGGCTTAGATAGAGGCCTGCCCGAACGATGTATAACAGGAACGGTGTCATTTTTTATTCTTTTCGATTTGTGCGATGAGGGCCTTGAGTTCCTGCAAATCCATTTTGTCTTCCTCCACGAACTGGGAAACCAGGCTCAGGTAAGAATTGCCATAATAACGGGACACTACCTCGGAAACGGTATCTCCGTGGTATTGTTTTTCGCTGATCTTAACTTTGTAACGGAAGGAGTTGGCCATGGGCTCCCGTTCCAAAAATCTCTTTCTCTCCAGGAACTTTACCAAGGTGGCTACAGTGTTGTAGTGGGGCTTGGGTTCCGGCATATAACTGATCAAGTCTCTGATAAACAACGGTTCATGCGCCCAAAAGATGTTCATCAACTGTTCTTCTTTTGCTGTCAGTTTCTGTTTCATAATCTATGTTGGGTATGATATTACGGCGCAAATATAGTGATAAAAATTTTATCTCCTAATTATTTTAGTAGAAATCTTTTATTTTTTCGGAGTTAGGATTATTTCTTCTTAGCGTCGCTTCGCTATGCGGCATATTTTTTTTCATAGCTTCGCTAAGCACATTTCTTTTGTGATTGTGCTCGACTTGCACTATTTTTGCACAACCTACTGAATCTTACGGCGGGATGAACATGATGAAAGCTTGAAAGATGCTGGGATGAATGTCTGAAAGATAGAGTGGGTTAAATATAGGAAAGATGAATGTTGTTAATAAGGCTTTTGTTTATCGGGTCGGCGTATGGATGGCACTGGTCTGTGTGATATTGTCGGCTGTTTCCTGCCGGCGTGGCAATCTCAACAATCCGCTGACGGCCGGGGCTGTCGGCGCTCCCTGGGAAGTGTTGGTCGTGATGGACAAGGGACAGTGGGACAACACCGACGCCGGTCGTGCCCTGTTCGACGTGCTGGACGATGACGTGCCCTGTCTGCCGCAGTCCGAGCCGCGTTTCAAGATCTCGCGCTGCGACCAGGCCGAGTTCCAGGGCATACTCAAACCCGTGCGCAATATTATCCAGACGGAGATATCCAACATCTATTCGGCGCCCAAGTTCCACTTCTACAAGGATCTTTGGGCCACCAACCAGTATGTGCTCAAGATCGTGGCTCCCGACAACGCCAGCTTTGCCGCCTTTGTCACCGGCAACAAGGAAATCCTCTACGACTATTTCGAGCGTGGCGAGCGGGAACGTGCCCTCCAGATCCACCGCAAGACCCACAACCGCGACCTTTCGTCCCTGGTGACCAAGCGCTTCGGCTACCAGATCTGGGTGCCCAAGTTCATGAAGCGGTACAAACTGGGCGAAGACTTTATGTGGTTGTCGAACGACCAGCCGCGCAAGCGTCAGGACATGGTCATCTACAGCTATCCCTATACCGATCCCCAGACGTTCACGCTGGCCTATCTCAACGCCAAGCGCGACTCCTTCATGAAGGCCAACATCCCCGGCGGCCCCGAGGGTTCGTACATGGCCCGGCAGGAGAAGGAGCCCATGACAATGCGCGAAATCAGCGTCAACGGCAAGTATGCCGTGGAAATCCGCGGCTTGTGGGAGATGAGGGGTGACATGATGGGCGGCCCCTATGTGAGCCTGACCCGCCTGGACGAGCAGGCCCAGCGGGTGGTGACCGTCGAGGTCTTCCTTTTCGCCCCCGAAGAGAAGAAACGTAATATGCTCAAACATAACGAGGCGGCTCTGTATTCGCTCAGGCTGCCCGGTGAATTGTCCGCAGAATAATCATCATTCAATGGAAAACGGAAAACTCAGAATCGGAATCACCCAGGGAGATATCAACGGCATCTCCTACGAAGTGATACTCAAGACTTTGATCGAGCCCAAGGTGTACGAACCCCATGCCGTGGTGCTTTACGGTTCGTCCAAGGTGGCTTCTTATCATAAAAAGAATCTGGACCTGACACTCAACATGGCCGTGGTCAATACGGCGCTCGACGCCCAGTACGGCGCTGTGAGCGTGGTCAACTGCACCGACGACGAAGTGAAGGTCGATCTGGGCCAGTCCACCTCCGTGGCCGGCCAATGCTCCTGGCAGGCCCTGCAACGGGCTGTGCGAGAGCTCAAGGACGGCATGATCGACGTGCTGGTGACCGGTCCGATCAACAAGCACAACATCCAGTCGGACCAGTTCCAGTTCCCCGGCCATACGGAATACCTCGAGCAGGAGTTCGGCCAGGGTCGCAAGGGACTGATGCTGATGGCTTGCGAGACGATGCGCGTGGCCGTGGCAACGGGCCATATCCCCGTCGAGGAAGTGCCCTCGGCCCTCAGCCAGCCGCTCATCCTGGACAAGATCAAGACCCTCGACAAGAGCCTGCGCTACGACTTTGCCGTCGACAAGCCCCGCATCGCCGTGCTGTCGCTCAACCCCCATGCCGGCGACGAAGGCCTGATCGGCCGCCAGGAACAGGACGTCATCGCCCCGGCCATCGAGGAGGCGCGCAAGCAGAACATCTGCGTTTTCGGCCCCATCGCCGCCGACGGCTTCTTCGGCTCGGACAACTACATGCTCTACGACGGCATCCTGGCCATGTACCACGACCAGGGCCTGATCCCCTTCAAGGCCTTGAGCATGGGCCACGGGGTGAACTTCACCGCCGGCCTGCCCATCGTCCGCACCTCTCCGGCCCACGGCACCGCTTACGAGCTGGCAGGACAGAACGTGGCCGACGAGAGCTCTTTCCGTGAAGCCCTCTACATGGCCTGCGACATTTATTTCAACCGTCTGCGCTATGAGGAAATGCACCGCAATCCGCTGCGCAGACAGCACATCGAACAGAGCGGCGGCGACGATCTGCCCCCTGTCCAGGAAGAAGAACTATGACTACAGAAGAACTGATACAGATCAAGCAGCGTTTCAAGATCATCGGCAACACCCCGGCCTTGAACCGCGCCATCGACATCGCCGTGCAGGTGGCTCCGACCGACCTGTCGGTGCTCATCGTGGGCGAAAGCGGCTCGGGCAAGGAGTTTTTCCCCAATATCATCCATCATTACAGCAGCCGTAAGTTCGGTCCCTACCATCCCGTCAACTGCGCGGCCATCCCCGAAGGCACCATCGATTCCGAACTGTTCGGACACGAGAAGGGCGCTTTTACCGGAGCCATAGCCGACCGCAAGGGCTATTTCGAGGTGGCCGACGGCGGTACCATCTTCCTCGACGAGGTGGCCGAACTGCCTCTGCCCACCCAGGCCCGCTTGCTGCGTGTGCTGGAATCGGGCGAGTTTATCCGGGTCGGTTCGTCCAAGGTGTTGAAAACCAATGTGAGGGTAGTGGCCGCCACCAACCGCGACATGGGTGAAGCCATCAAGTCGGGACAGTTCCGTGCTGACCTCTACTATCGACTGAACGCCATCTCCATCTCCGTGCCGCCGCTGCGCGAGCGCCCCGACGACATCCTGCGCTTGTTCCGCAAGTTCACCACCGATGTCACCGAGCAGTACCGCATGCCCAACGTCCGGCTCACCGAGGATGCCAAGAACTTGTTGCTGACCTATCGCTGGCCGGGCAATGTGCGCGAACTCAAGAACCTGGCCGAGCGGGTGGCCGTGCTGGCCTCCCAGCAGGAAATCACGGCCGAGGACATCAAGCAGTACATCGATCCGGTCAACACCATGCCGGTGCTCTACGGGGCGTCGTCGAGTCAAAGCGAAGGCCAGAGTTTCGCCAACGAACGCGAGATCCTCTACCAGATCCTTTTCGACATGAAGAAGGATATGCGTGACTTGAAGGCTTTGGTGCACGACCTGATGCAGAAGAGCCAGATCACCGACGTGCAGGTGCCGGCCAACCTCTACCTGGACGAGGAGGGCATGGGCATCGACAGCCGCATGACGGGCCTTTCGCGCGAGCGGGATTTCACCCCCGTGCAAGAGGTCTCTCCCGCCAAGCCCTCACGCCCTGTGATGGGCTCTTCGCGCAAGGACAATCCCCACATCCAGGAGGCTTCGGAATATGTCGAGGGATCTCTCTCGCTGGACGATATGGAAAAGGAGACCATCCGCAAGGCCTTGGAACGCAACAACGGCCGCCGCAAGAACGCCGCCGCCGACCTGAACATCTCGGAGCGGACGCTCTACCGCAAGATCAAGACCTATCATCTGGATTGACTATGAAAAGACGCTGCTGCCTGTTGCTGATATGTCTGACGCTGCTGACGACCGGTTGTAGGATCGGCTACAGCTTCAACGGGGCCTCCATCGACTACAATGTGACCAAGAGCATTTCGGTGAAGGATTTCTCCAACCAGGCCCTGCTGGTGTATCCGCCGCTGGCTCAGAATTTTTCCGAGTCCTTGCGCGAGATCTATACCCGTCAGACCAAGCTCAAAGTGCTCAAAGGCGACGGCGACCTCCAGCTCGAGGGTGAGATCGTCGGTTACGACCTTGCGCCGCTGGCCGCCCAGTCGGACGGCTACGCCGCCGAGACCAAGCTCACCATGACGGTCAATGTCCGCTATGTGAACACCAAGAACGAGAAGGAGAACTTTGAGCAGCGTTTCAGCGCCTACCAGACCTTCCCCTCGACCTCCATGCTGGAGGATGTGCAGGATGCCCTGTTGGAGGAAATCATCAAGGAAATCACCGAGAGCATATTCAACAAAACCGTAGCCAACTGGTAATGACCCCCGATACGCTGACACACTGGATCAAGCATCCCGAGACGCTCGACAAGGAAGCCATGCTGGAGCTGGGCCAGGTCCTCAGGGCCTATCCATGTTTCTCGGCCGTCAGGATGTTGTATCTCAAGGCTTTGTACCAGTTGGGCGATCTGAACTACCACAGCGAGCTTTTCAAGACCTCCCTGTCGGTGCCCGACCGTCGGGTGCTCTATGGTTTCATCAACGACCTGCCTTATCCCATGGAGGTCGTGCCCGAAGAGCAGTCGAAAGATGATGTTCCGGTCGCCGAGGCGCAGGATTTCGGCCTGATCGACACCTATCTGGAAGGGGTCGTGGGTTCGAGCCCCACCGGGGTCACCTTGGAAAGCGGCTATGTCGGCTATTCACTGGAAATGGAACACGGCGACGGCAGCGATGTGCCGGTGACCGATCCTGTGATCGGGGATTTCCTGGCGCATCCCAGCGAGCAGATTGTTCGTCCGGCGGCCCAGTCGAATGCATCGGCGGAGGCCGATGCCCCAGGAGCGGAGGCAGCCGTCCCGGCCGAGTCGGAGGCCCTGCCCGGCGAGGAGGAAATGGCCTGCTGGGAGGTGTTGCCCGAGTATGCCTTTACCGAGACTTTGGCCCGGATTTACATCAAACAGAAAAAATATGAGCGGGCAGTGGAAATATTCAAGTCGCTGATGTTGAAAAATCCGGAAAAAAGTATTTACTTTGCCGACCGAATAAGATTCTTGGAAAAAGTAATTAATCATCTAAAAAAATAGGAACTATGTTTTTGGCTATCAGTATTTTGATATTTATCGTCGCCGCAGTGCTCATCCTCATCGTTTTGGTGCAGAACTCCAAAGGCGGTGGTCTGGCTTCCGGTTTTGCCTCCTCCAATCAGGTGATGGGTGTCCGCAAAACCACCGATTTCCTGGAAAAAGCCACTTGGACGCTGGCCGGTATCGTACTGTTCGGTTGCATCATCTCGGCTGCCTTCATTCCGAAGAACAACCAGGAACGCGAATCGGCCCTCAAGGATCAGGTAGAGGACGCTGTCACGATGGATCCCAACCTGG
The DNA here is from genome assembly GCA_017958305.1 of Bacteroidales bacterium. Lineage (GTDB taxonomy): Bacteria > Bacteroidota > Bacteroidia > Bacteroidales > UBA1402 > UBA1757. The sequence continues at coordinate 20,871 of JAGDCW010000026.1, forward strand.
TGGCTCCGGATTTCGACGACGCCGAATAATCCGGTTCTTCATAAAAAAACCAATGGGCGACTCTTCTCGAGCCGCCCATTTTTTTTGTCTTTGCTTTTTGCGGTGTCCGCCCCGGCGGAATCGCCCTTGTCTAGTCTTCTCCCAGGCAGAGGCAAAGCAGGTGTCCGTCCAGGGGCTGATAGGAAAAGGAAAACTGTCTGTCGCCGTAGCGGCCGGTCAAGGGGTAATCCCCGGCCGAGGCGGGTGGATCGACGCTTAGGTCTTGCAAATAGCCCTCGACCTCGTCGCAAAGGGCCTTGTACAGGGCTTCTTTTCCGGTCCAATAGGTTGTCAGGAGCCGGATGCGGGCTTCTTTGCCGCCGGCCAGGGCGTCGAGTGCCCGGCTTTCCTGCGGCTGCAGGAACTTGTGCTCGACTTTGAGCATCCTTTCGCCGACGGCTTCCACATCCACTCCGATGTGACGGCGTTCGCGGCTCAGCACCACGGCGGCATACTCGCGGCAGTGGGAGAGGCTCAGGTGCCAATCGGAGTCTTTCAGGAAAGGACGGCCGGTCGGGTGGTGCGACAGGAGCCGGGGATCGAAGCCCAGTTGCCGGAGCAAGACCCTGACGGCGTAGAACTCCTGTCGCCGTCCCTCGGCCTTCAAGGGACAGTCCACGGCATAAGGCAACATTGAGGCCAGCGCCTCGGCGCTTTCCCCAATGTGCCATAATCCGTACAGACAGTCGTCTTCTTGTCCCTTCAGTCGTAGGCTCATGGAAGACTTAGAAGGGCAGGTCGTTGTTGGCGGCACCCGTGGGCGGCAGGTCGTCGATGCCGGGCGCTGCTGCCGGGGCGGCAGCCGGGGCGGGCTGTTTGTCGGCACCGGAATCGTCGCGCTTGCGACCCAGGAGCTGGATGGTGTCGGCCACGATTTCGGTGGTGTAGCGCGTCACGTTGTTCTTGTCGGTGTAGGAACGGTAGGTGATTTTCCCTTCGATGTAGAGCTGGCTGCCTTTGTGGATATGCTTCTCGGCCAGTGTGGCCAGTCCTCTCCATGCCACGATGTTGTGCCATTCGGTGCGTTCGGGCACCTGGGTGCCGTTGACCGTGGTGAAGGCGCGTTCCGAGGTGGCCAGGCTGAAGCGGGCTACGGGAACATCTTTGTCAAGAAAACGGACGTCGGGCTCGCTGCCGACATTTCCGACTAAAATAGCTTTGTTGATCATAGTGTATGAATTTATAGGTTAAACACGGCCAAAAGTACCATGTTCAATCCGATTGTCAAAATATAAACTCGATATTAATCGCATATTTACTAATTATTAACTAATGAGGCTGTCGAGCTGGTCTTTGAAGCGCTTGACCAAGATGGGAAGCGGATAGTTATCCATCTCATCTACAGCGATATGCAGGGCTCCTTCGGAGGGTTTCTCCGCTCCCGTGCCCGTGCGGACAAGATAGAACCCGGCTTCGATTGTCTGGTGGGTCAGTTGGTGGCGGCAGTGCCGGCTGGCCATGAGCCTGGCCCCCTGGCCTGTCCAGCGGCCGATCTCGGGATGGGAGGCCAGCAGGGCGGCCCAGTCGGAGGCCGGATCCTCGATGAGGGGGAACTCCCACAGGTGCCGCCAGATGTCCTTGCCCTGCCGCTGCTGCAGGTAAATGCCCTGGCCGTCGTAGAGGCAAAGGTAGTGGAAACGGCGCGTTTTTCTTTTCAGCCCGGAGATCCTCACCGGCCGCTCCGACACCTTGCCCGAGGCCAGGGCCAGACAGTGGGCGGCAATCGGGCAATCGGCGCATCGGGGCGAGGAGGGGGTGCAGCACAGGGCGCCCAACTCCATCATGGCCTGGTTGTGAACGGCGGCATGGCGGGGATCTATCGTCTCGAGGGCCAGCGCCAGGAACAGCTTCTCCGAGCTCGACTCCAGGATGTTGGCCTCGATGTCGTAGAGCCTGGCCAGCACCCGGTACACGTTGCCGTCCAAGACCGCTCGGGCTTCGTCGAAGGCAAAGGAGGCGATGGCCGCGGCGGTGTAGCGCCCGATGCCCTTCAGGCGGAGGATGTCTTCGTAGCGGCGGGGAAACACGCCCCCGTGGTCGTTGACGATGCTGCGGGCCGCCTCGTGCAGGTTGCGGGCCCGGCTGTAATAGCCCAGCCCCTGCCAACAGCGCAGGACGCTGCCTTCGTCGGCCGCCGCCAGGGCCCCGACATCGGGGAAGTTGCGGAGGAACTCATTATAATAAGGTAGGCCTTGGGCGATGCGCGTCTGCTGGAGAATCACCTCCGACAGCCAGATACGATAGGGGTCGCGGGTCTGCCGCCAGGGCAGCTCGCGTTTGTTCGCCTCGTACCATTGGCGTAGAAGACGGCTTATTTCAAAGCTTTTCTCATCGCTTTCCATGCTCACAAAGTAACAAAAAAACTTTGATTCCATGGGTTTTTCCTTTCATGAAATGACAAAGTATTGATTATCAATATGGTGTGCAAAACATTTTTTTAGGGAAAAAATCTTCGGAAAATTTTTTCTTCCTGAAAATTAGGTATATATTTGCAACCCGAAAGCGAGAATTCCGGACAAGCCCCTGGGGCAAGCGGTTTTTTCCGATCAAAGAGGAAGTTCAAAAACCTAATTGTATAATTTCAAAGTTCTAACAACAATGACTAAAGCGGATATCGTTAACGAAATCGCCAAGAGCACTGGCGTTGAGAAAGCAGCTGTTCTTTCAGTAGTTGAGTCTTTCATGGAAACCGTCAAGGGTTCCCTCATCAAGGAAGAGAATGTTTATCTGAGAGGCTTTGGTAGCTTCATCATCAAGAAGAGAGCTCAGAAGACGGCTCGTAACATTTCCAAGAATACGACCATCATCATCCCCGAGCACAACATTCCTGCTTTCAAGCCCGCCAAGACTTTCATGACCGAGGTGAAGAAGTAATTTTAAAATCACTCATATGCCAAGCGGAAAAAAGAAAAAAGGGCACAAGATGTCCACGCACAAACGTAAAAAAAGACTGAGAAAGAACAGACATAAGAAGAAATAATGTTGTTCTTCCCGGTAACTGTCAGATAAGAACAAACTTACGTGACTGTACAGCCAGTAAGTTTGTTCTTTGTTTTTCAAATTTCAAGACCTGCTATGACTACAGAACTGGTAGTGGATGTCCAGCCCAAGGAGATTTCGCTGGCCGTGCTCGAAGACAGCCGGCTGATGGAATTCCAGAAGGAAAGCCGGGACGTATCGTTCTCGGTGGGCGACATCTTTCTGGGTCGGGTTCACAAGGTGATGCCCGGCCTGAACGCTGTTTTCGTAGATGTGGGCTATGAAAAAGACGCATTTCTCCATTATCTGGATTTGGGTCCCCAGTACAAATCCCAGCAGGCTTTCCTCGCACAGTTGCAGGCCAACCGCAAGAAAACCCTCTCGTTGAGCAAATTCCGCATGCAGCCCGATATCCCCAAGGAAGGGCATATCGCCGAGCTGCTCAATCCCGGACAGGACATCCTTGTGCAGATCGCCAAGGAACCGATCTCGACGAAAGGCCCCCGGCTCACTTCGGAAATCTCCATCGCCGGCCGTTTTCTCATCCTGATGCCTTTTTCGGACAAAATCTCCATCTCGACCAAGATCAAGTCGCAGGAGGAGCGTGTCCGGCTCAAGCAACTGCTCATGAGCATCACCCCCAAGGGCTTCGGCGTGATTGTCCGCACCGTGGCCGAGAACAAGCGGGTGGCCGAACTCGACAACGAGCTGAAAGTCTTGCTCAAGCGCTGGGACGACATGCTGCAGAAAATCCAGACGGCACAGAAACCGCCGTCACTGATCTATGAAGAGACCGGCCGCACGGTCGTCTTGTTGAGAGATTTGCTGAACGCCTCCTTTGAGCATATCTATGTCAATTCCAAGGAAGTGTTCGAAGAAATCAGGGATTATGTCAGCCTGATCATGCCCGAAAAGACGGACATTGTCAAGCTCTACGACAAGGAAATCCCCATTTTTGACCATTACGGTGTGACCAAACAGGTCAAGTCGGGCCTGGGACGTGTTGTCTCCATCAAGGCTGGCGCCTATCTGATCATCGAGCATACCGAAGCCATGCACGTCATCGACGTGAACAGCGGCAACCGGACGCGCTCCCAGGACGGTCAGGAGGCCAATGCCTTCGAGGTGAACATGTCGGCTGCCGACGAAATCGCACGCCAGCTGCGCCTGCGCGACATGGGTGGCATCATCGTGGTGGATTTTATCGACATGAACGATGGTACGAACCGTCAGAAGCTGTACGACCGCCTGAAGGAGGACATGGCCAACGATCGTGCCAAGCACAACATCCTGCCTCTGAGCAAGTTCTGCCTTATGCAGATCACCCGCCAAAGGGTGCGTCCGCAGACTTTCATCCAAACGGCAGAGGTCTGTCCGACCTGCTTCGGCAAGGGGGAAATCCGTCCGTCGATACTGTTCACCGACATGCTCGAAAACAAGATTGCGTACCTGGTCGGGAAACTGCACAAGAAGAAATGCACCTTACGGGTCCATCCCTACGTGGCAGCCTACATCGAGAAGGGAGGTCTCTCTTCCCTGAAGTGGACGTGGCGCAGGAAATACGACCTCGGGCTCAGAATCGTGCCTTCACAGGCCATGACCTATCTCGAATACGCCTTTTTCGACCGGAAAGGGCAGGAGATAGACATGAAGGAGGAAATCGAGATCAAGTGATCCTGCCGTAGATTGAAAAAAGAGCGTTGCCCTGCGGGGTGACGCTCTTTTTCGTATATAATACAAGGTGTGTGCCTATTTCCAGGTCTTGTAGGGCTGCCGGCCCAGCATGACGTTGTAGTAGCGCTTGTCGCCCGTCACTTCGCGGCCCAGCCAGTCGGGGCGGGGATAGGGGCTGTCGGCCGAGGGCAGTTCCAGTTCGGCGACGACCAGGCCCTCGTTGTCGCCGTGGAATTCGTCGACTTCGAAGACAAAGCCGTCCTGGGGCACCAGGTAGCGGGTTTTCTCTATCTTGCCGGGCAGGCAGAAGCGCATCAGCTCGCGGGCTTCCTCCAGGGGAATGGCCTTTTCCCATTCGAAACGCTCGACGCCGTCCTGGGTCGAGGGGCCTTTGAAGGTAAGGAAGGCCTCGTTGTCGCGGATCCTGACGCGGAGGGTCTTGCCCTGGGTGTCGAACAACCAAGCCTGAACGATGTCGTAATGCCTTACGGCCAACGATTTGTATCGCTGGTCGCGCAGCAGGAACTTGCGTTCGGTCTCGGTGGCCATGATTTAGAAGGGCAGGTCGTCCTTGTCGTCGGTGGCGCTGAAATCGGCCGGAGCGGCCGGCTGTCCAAAGGCGCTCCGGGGCTCGGCGGCAGGTGCGTCGGCGGCGGGCTGGGCGTCGGCCTTGTCCACTTTCCAGGCGTTGACGTTGGTGTAGTAGCGGCCGTTGTATTCGCGGCTTTCCACGTCGAAGGAAACAACGACTTCCTGATCGATCTCCAGGGGGTACTGGTCGATCTTGTCGCCTCTCAGGCTGAAGCACATCTGCTTGGGATAGCGGTCGCCGTATTCGAGGACGTATTCTTGTCTCTGCCAGTTGCCATTGCGGCCTTCGCCGCTCTGCAGCGGGAGTTTCTTGATGATTTTACCTTTGATTTCCATATCTTCTTTTGTCTTTTGATTCGAAGAAAACACCCGAAGCGCTTGATGACGTTTCGGGTGTGATCCCATAAGCGGAGGAAGAGGGATTCGAACCCCCGGAACCTCTCAGTTCAACGGTTTTCAAGACCGCCGCAATCGACCACTCTGCCATCCCTCCAGAAGCGACTGGCATGGTGGGCCAGTCAAGCCGGATTACTCAGCGGCGGGAGCTTCAGCTTCGGCAGCGGGAGCCTCGGCTTCTTCGGCGGCGGGAGCTTCGGCCTCGGCGGCGGGAGCTTCGGCAGCCTGCTCGGCGGCAGCTTCAGCAGCTTCCTGGGCGGCAGCTTCGGCCTGGGCGGCTTCTTCTGCAGCCTTCTTCTCGGCCAGTTTCTTGGCCAGAGCCTCGGCTTTTGCCTTGTGGACAGCTTCTTCAGCTTCCTTGCGCTCTTTTGCCTTGATCTGCTCGGCTTCCTTTAATTTGGAAGCGGTAGCATTGAGGGCAGCCTGTTTGTTCTTCTTCCAGGCCTCGAAACGCTTCTCGGCTTCGGCTTCGTCGAAGGCACCCTTGGCGACACCGCCCATGAGGTGTTTCTTCAGCATGACGCCTTCCCTGGAAAGAATGTTGCGAACAGTGTCGGTAGGCTGTGCGCCTACGCCAAGCCAATACAAAGCACGCTCGAAATTCAAATCTACTGTAGCAGGATTAGTGTTCGGATTGAACGAACCCAATCTTTCAATAAATTTACCATCACGTGGTGCCCTGCTGTCGGCTGCGACGATGTAGTAAAAAGCATAGCCTTTACGTCCATGTCTTTGCAATCTAAGTTTTGTTGCCATTGTGTTGTTTGATTTTAGTTGTTTTGCATTAGCGGCTGCAAAGGTAGTAATTTTATTTGTATCACCAAGATAGCCTCTTGAAAAAAACTTGTAAATAATTGCGGAAAAGTGGGGCGGCGATGCTGGGAAAATGCAATACTTTTTGTAACTTGCCGTCTTGTCGGGACAGGTGGTTCCGGCCCGGTGACATGGCGGTTAAATTATGATGCAATTGCTTGATATTGTGATGTGATACACAGTTTTGTACATATTAAATTTACGATTAGGCAATCATTTATTAATTATTAACGCGCCGGGTCTTGGCCCATACCGCCGCATGGTTATATCTTTGCCCCGCCATGAGCACCGCCGGACAGCCTCCGGCCACATGCCCGGGGTAACGACAAAGTTCCGGCCAGAACACAGTAACAAAACAACTTAAAAGAATACCACTATGGCAAAAGACGAACAGAATGTACAGAAGGGTCCTTCTGCAGACAAGCTGAAAGCGCTGCAGATGGCCATGGAGAAAATTGAGAAGAACTACGGCAAAGGCTCCATCATGAAGATGGGCGACGACAAGGTCGAGGATGTGCCGGTCATCTCCACCGGTTCGGTAGGGCTGAACATCGCCCTGGGTGTCGGCGGCTATCCCCGCGGACGCATCATCGAAATCTACGGTCCGGAATCGTCGGGTAAGACCACGCTGGCCATCCATGCCATCGCCGAAGCCCAGAAAAACGGCGGTATCGCCGCCTTTATCGATGCCGAGCATGCTTTCGACCGCTTCTATGCCGAAAAGCTGGGGGTCGATGTCGAGAATCTCTGGATCTCGCAGCCCGACAGCGGTGAGCAGGCCCTTGAGATCGCCGACCAGCTGATCCGTTCCTCGGCCATCGACATCGTGGTCATCGACTCGGTGGCCGCCCTGACGCCCAAGGCCGAACTGGAAGGCGACATGGGCGACAACAAGGTGGGGCTGCAGGCCCGGCTCATGTCGCAGGCGCTGCGCAAGCTGACGGCCACCATCAGCAAGACCAACACCACCTGCATTTTCATCAACCAGTTGCGTGAGAAGATCGGTGTCATGTTCGGCAATCCCGAGACGACCACCGGCGGCAATGCGTTGAAATTCTACGCCTCCGTCCGCCTGGACATCCGTCGCATCGGTCAGATCAAGGACGGCGAGGAAGTCATCGGCAGCCAGACCCGTGTCAAAGTGGTCAAGAACAAGGTGGCGCCTCCTTTCCGCACAGCCGAGTTCGACATCATGTACGGCGAAGGCGTGTCGCGGGTGGGCGAACTGGTCGATATCGCTTCCGAAATGGGCATCCTCAAGAAGAGCGGCTCATGGTATTCCTACAACGAGACCCGTCTGGCCCAGGGCCGTGAAGCCGCCAAAGACTGCCTGCGCGACAATCCCGAGCTGGCCGAGGAAATCGAAAACAAGATCTACGAGGCCCTCAAGAAGTGACCGTTTTTTGTGTTTTCATATATTGAAAGCGGGCGTCCCGGAGATTGGGACGCCCGCTTGTTTATTCTTTGGTCTTCTCCTCTTCGGAGAAATCGTCGTTGCCTGTCGTGACAAGCAGGTTGTACCAGGTGACCAGCTTTTTCATGTCGTAAATGTGGACCCGGTCCTTGTCGTAGGTGGGCAGGATTTCGGCCATGAGTTTGCTCATGGTCTCGTCGTCGGCTTTCTTGACATCGATGTCCACGGGGGCCCCGTTGTATTTCTCCTTCATGAGGGCCATCACTTCGCGCAGGGGTTTTTCGCCCTCGTCGGTGTAGATGGCGATTTCGCCCAGGGAGACGACGCGGTCCTGGTTGTAGGAGGGCATGCGCTTGCCGTCGGCGACCGACTCGACGATGAGCATGTTCTTGCCCTGTGACAGCAGCTTGTAGAGGCCGGGCTTGCCCGATATGGATAAGATTTTCTTCAACATGTTTTTTTTGTGATTAAGCGGTTATACAATTTGTGAGATAATATGCTGGATTTGGGGCAGCAGGGCGGTTTGCCCGTCGTTTGAGACCGTGTATGTGGCCAGGCGGCTGAGCTCCTGCTGCGGCAGTTGGCAGGCCATGCGCTGCCGGATGAGTTCGGGCGTCATGCCGGGGCGGCGTTGCACCCGTCGGATGCGCAGGTCGTCGGGCGCCGTCACGGCAATGGTGACATCGAACGACAGACCCAGGAGGCTTTGGAAGAGGATGGCGCTTTCGAACACCACCCAGTCGGCGTGCTGCCGTCCGCACCACGACACAAAGTCGCGGGCCACGGCCGGATGGGCCAACGCGTTGAGATGCTGCAACTGCCCGGGCTGGTCGAAGACCTTGGCGGCCAGGGCGGCGGTGTCCAGGCGGCCGTCGCGGTAGATGTCGTCGCCAAAGTCGCGGCAGAGCGCCTCTTTGAGGGCGGCATCCTCGTGGTAGAGCCTTTTCACTGCCTTGTCGGAGTCGTAGGTGGGGAATCCCAGGGTATGGAAAATCCTCGTGACGACGGATTTCCCGCTTCCGATACCTCCGGTGACAGCGATGGTTTTCATTTTAGTTGATTTCGATCAGGCAGTCGGCTTGCTGCGGACTGATCCTGATGCGGCTGATGTGAGAGGGCGATTTGCTCAGGACGATGGGCTGCAACTCTCCCGGATGCTGGAGGAGCCGCTGGTAGTCGATGCTCAACTCGAAATCGTCGGCACTGATGGCGGCATATTGCGAGACGCCCACCAGGAACGACACTTTGACGCGGGCCGGAAAGGTGCGCAGCGTGATGCCGGCGGGCAGGTTGAGGCCAACGACCGGCACTTCGAACGAGGCTTCGGTATAGGCTTCGACCGGGATGAACACTTCCACCTGCTCGGGATTGAAACGCACTCCTTCGATGCTTTTGAGCTGCATCATGGACGTGGTCGTGTCGTTGAGTTCCTTGAAGACGGTGGCCACCGTTTCCACCACCTGGAGGGTGTCCAGGATGGCGTGGGGGGCGAACACCTTGACCGCGGGCGGGGAGAGTACCGCCTGGCCGGCCTGCATGTACTGGGGAGCCAGGCCGATGACGGCGTTGAGGCGGACCGGAACGTCGCGGCTTTCCTTCTCCACGTAATAGACGCGCAGGCTGTCGGGCTGGATGCGCAGGATCTGTGCCTCGGGCTTGAGTGCCTGCGACAGGGCGCCTTCGTAGCGCGACAGGGGGATGCGGCCGACGCCCTCGGGCGTTTTCCAGCTCATCAGGTCGATTTCCAGGGGATGCGATTTGCGCTGGAAATGATAGCCGTAGAGATGCATGCCTTTGTCGCGGACCGTCACCTGGACACTGGGGATGAGTTCGCTGGTGATGGTCACGCTCTCGGGCAGGGGCTTGTATTTGACCGGGTAGCTGATGACTGTCTCATTGACGGTCTGGGAATTCTGCAGAAACCAGAACAATGTGGCGATGAACAGAAACAGCAGGAAGGTGAGTATTTCGCTCCTTTTGGCGCTCAGCAGGAACCGGATGGTCATCCCGCTGTAGTGCCAGGCCCTTCTCCAAAAGCTGTTCTCTTTCATGACGGACGGTCGGGCTTATTTTGCGGCTTTTTTCTCCTCTTTCTTGGGGGCCGGCTGGGTAGCGGCGAATACGGCTGATTTCTCGACGCGTACCCGGACGTTTTCGGAGATTTCGATGATGAAGGAATCTTCCTTCACCTCGCGGATCTTACCGTAGATACCGCCATTGGTGATCACCTTGTCGCCCGGTTTGAGGGCGGCGCGGGCTTTTTCCACTTCTTTCTGCTTTTTGGTCTGGGGGCGGATCATGAACAGCCAGATAACGGCGAAAATCAGAATCAGGGGCAGCAGGCCGCCGAGGCCTCCGAACATGCCGCCTTGTGCGCCGGCGGCTTGGAGAAGAATGCTTAGAGTCATAGTTTCGGGGTTTTATCAATTCTTGAATAATTTGTTTTCTTGCTTGAGCTGTTGGACGATGGTGTCGAGCGTGCCGTTGATGAACAGGCCGCTCTTCTCGGTGCTGAACAGCTTGGCCAGGTCGATGTATTCGTTGAAGCTCACGTTGAGCGGAATGTCGGGGATGTCGATGATCTCGGCCAGGGCGATCTGCAGGATGAGCAGGTCCATCAGGGCCAGGCGTTCCAACTCCCAGTTCTTGACCACCTTCATGATGATGTCGCGGTACTGCGCCCCGTTGACGATGGCGTTGTGGAACAGCTGCCGGGCGAATTCCCGGTCGCCTTCGTCCTTGAACATGGGCAGCAGCGGCTGGCCGGGCCCCATGTTCTCTTCGAAACGCTTGATGGTCTTGATGACAAAGGAGATGACGATGTCCAGGTCGTCGTTCCAGAAGATGCAGCGCTCTTCCAACGCCTCGGCCAGCAAGTCGTTGTCGCTCAGGGTCTGTTTGAAGATCTTGCGCCACAGCTCCTTGTCGTCTTCGTAAGTGCAGGTGTCGGCGGCCATGTATTCCATATAGGCCGGCGAGCCGCTGATTTGTTCGAACAGCTGTTTGATGAGCCCTTCCATCTGTGCCCACGACAAGCCGTGGTTGAAGGCGAAGTGGTCCAGGTCGGTGTTGGCGGCCAGTTGGGCGGCCAGGCGGTTGTCGATGAAACGGGTGTTGGGATGCTGCTCTTCGGGGCTGGGCAGGTATTTGTTGCGCCCCAGCTCGATGCGTTCCGCGGCATAGCCGGTGATGGCCGGAACCAGCATCAGCAGATAGTGATACAGTTCGTAGCTTTTATCCAGGCTTACATTGAACTCTTTTTCTACGGCGCCGAGGTCCCTGTCGCTGTTCTGATAGTAGGCGTAGGCCATCTGCAGCACCTTGGAGCGGATAAGAACGCGGTTGATCATCTCTATGGTCAAATTTAGTCGTGCAAAGATAGCCATTTTTTTTTCTGTCGGATGACGATGTAATCATATTTTTGCAGTACTTTTGGGTTTGTTATCGGACGAGGTGTCCGAATTCACAATTAAAAACCTGAACGTTTATGGATAATAACTCTAACGAACTGTCAGACAAGAAAGAAATCATTTACAGTCAAACGGTGAAAGCAGGGAAGAGGATCTACTACATCGATGTCAAAAAAAGCCGCAACCAGGAATTGTTCCTCGCCCTGACCGAAAGCAAGCGCCTCCCGGCCTCCGAGGCCAATCCGCAGGATATCAGCTACGAAAAGCATAAGATATTCCTCTATCAGGAGGACTTCGACCACTTCATGGCCGCCCTTCAGGACGCCATCTCCTTCATCGACAGCAAGGGCGGATATGACCGCTCCCGTGAAAAAGATAGGGGAAATTCGTGGAACAACTTGGTTGAATGAAAGTTTTGTAGTACTTTTGCGCCGCTTTTCAGCCCTGTGTGATGGGAGAATTTAAGCAGACAATTAAATTTTTGAGTAACACAAAACTATCAGTCAATGAAAACAATTGAATTGAACGCTGCTCCGAGAGCAGATTTCGGCAAGAAGGCCTCCAAGGGCATCCGCAAGAGCGGTTCCATCCCCTGCGTCATGTACGGAGGCAAGTACGGTGAAGACGAAGCCCTGCATTTCCAGATCAAGGAAGACGACCTGCGCGGCTTGCTCTATACGCCCAGTGTCTATCTGGTCAATCTGACCCTCGAGGGCAAATCATACAAGGCCATCCTCAAGGAGGCCCAGTTCCATCCTGTCAAGGATACCCCCCTGCACCTGGATTTCCTCGAAGTATTCGACGACAAGCCCATCGTAGTGGAGCTGCCCGTCAAGCTGAACGGTCTGGCTGCCGGTGTCCGCTCGGGTGGCAAGCTGAGCCTGGATATGCGTAAGCTCCGCGTCAAAGGTCTCTACAAGGACGTTCCCGAATGCCTGAACATCGACGTTACTTCTCTGGAACTGGGCAAGACCATCCAGGTCGGTGGACTGCACTTCGAAAACCTGGAAATGATGAACGCCAAGAACGCCGTCGTCTGCGCTGTCAAGCTGACACGTGCCGCCCGTGGCGCCGCTGGCCAGGAAGAAGCTCAATAATAGGACATGAAATACCTGATTGCCGGGTTGGGGAATATCGGCGACGAATACAGCCATACCCGTCACAACATAGGTTTCGACATATTGGACGCTTTTGCGAAAGCGTCCAATGTTGTTTTTTCCAAAGCCCGTTACGGCGCCGTGGCCCAATGCAGTTTGAAGGGAAGGCAGCTGGTCCTGCTCAAGCCTTCGACCTACATGAACCTGAGCGGCCAGGCGGTCCGCTACTGGCTCCAAAAGGAGAAAATCCCCATAGAAAACCTGCTGGTGGTGGTCGATGACATCGCCCTTCCCTTCGGACAGTTCCGCCTGCGGGGAGAGGGCAGTTGTGCCGGCCACAACGGCCTGGGCAACATCGAGTTCGAACTCGATACCGAGAAATACGCCCGCCTGCGTTTCGGCATAGGCCACGATTTCGGCCCCGGCCAGCAGGTGGACTATGTGCTGGGCCGTTGGCCCGAGCAACAGCAGGCCCTGCTGCCGGAGCGTTTCGAGGTGGCCGTGGAAATCATCAAGGCCTTCTGCCTGTCGGGCCTGGATTTCGCCATGAACCACTATAATAAAAAAGGTATCTGATACCATGGCCGGCGAAGTGCGCATCGACAAGTGGCTCTGGGCCGTCCGTCTCTACAAGACCCGTACCATCGCCGCCGAAGCCTGCCGCAAGGGGCAGGTGAGCCTGGGCGGTGTCAACCTGAAGCCTTCGCGCATGGTCAGAGTGGGAGATGTGGTGAGCGTGCGCAAACCACCCATCACCCTGTCGTTCAAAATCTTACAGGCTATAGAAAACCGCGTTTCCGCCAAATTGGTGCCCGAGATGCTCGAGGATGTCACGCCCCCCGAGCAGTACGAACTGTTGGAACTCTCCAAAATCGGCGGTTTCGTGGACCGTGCCCGGGGTACCGGCCGTCCTACCAAGAAAGAACGCCGCGACCTCGACAGCTTCCTTTCCGACGATTTTTTCGATATCGACGACTAACCGCCGCCAGGCTATTCGGTCGTCCTGTCATGCGACTGACCGCCGATTCGTTTTTCGACTAGGAGAAAATCGTAAAAACAAAAGGCTGACACCGTAGCAGTGGTGCCAGCCTTTTTTGTATTCTTCCGTTTGTGGTTTATTCAACCGTGCCGAGCATTTCCTTGACGGTCACGCCCACGCCGATGAATTTCTCTCCGTAGTCTTTCTTGAACTGGCGGAAGTAGGCTTTGTGGCCGACCGAGATGTTGAACCAGACACCGTTGTACTGATAGAGGTACATGATGGTGGCCGAGGGTTTGTCGGTGGTGGGTGCCTCGGTAATCTCTTCGCCCAGTTCGTCGCCCGAGATGCCTTTAGCCTTGTACACCTTATCGCCGTCGGCGGCCTTCTTGACGGCTGCATATACCGTCTGAATGTAGGCCTGCACCTTGGCTGCGGGAATGGACGTGATGTCGCTGCCGGTGTAGAAGAACACTTCGTCTTTCATCGGATTGCTCTCGCTGCGAGGATCAGTTTTGAGTTCGCTTAGTTCGATGGCGAAGTCGGGGACCAGTTTGTCGCTTTCCAGGCCGGCAAAGGCGAATTTGTCGCCGATGGAGATGTTGTTTTTGCCGCCACCATCGCCGTTACCACCTTCGTTGCCGTTGCCGCCTTCGTTGCTGTTGTTTCCACCGCACGACAGCAGCAGCGCTGCGGTGGCCAGGAGTACTAATGCTTTTTTCATAATGTTGTAGGGTTATGGGGTTGTTGTGTTACACTTGTTTATTCATCATTACTGGAACCATCACCTCCTACTTTCAGGTCGAAATCCTCGATTTTTTTCGATAGTTCGAAGTAGAGATAGGCTGCAGTGTAAGGTGTGGACTCATACAGTGAATACTCCGCACTCTGTGTCATGGCATACAATTTTTCCTGAACCTCATTTTCCTGCTTGAGGACAGGCAACATTTCGGCCCGGCAGCAGTCCATCGCAGCGATTACGGCATTGCGGTGGATGGGAATGTACTCTCCGTAGAAGGCTTTCATGGTATTGATCCATCGGGTCTCAGCAGCTTTCAATCGAGCTTGTGCAGCTCTCACTTGTTCGGCGGATATGGCCTCTTCTGCTTCTATCACAGCCTTTGCTATCTCAGCATTTATTTCTTCGATGGTCTTCTGATACTTCCTTTTGTATAGATCCATTCCTTCACTCATGGCGGAAGTGATTTTCCCGCTTGCTTCGTTTTGGAGACGGTAGGCCTTCTGAGCCAGTGCGTTCATCTCCTGCACCAGGGCTGCTTGTGTTTTGTTGGCGGCACGTTTGCCTTTGTCGGCTTCCATTTTGTTTGTTACGGACTCTCCCAAGCCAGACTGCTGCATAAATTCCATGCGCTGCTGCTCGGTCATGTGAGACATAGCCTCGATGTCGCGGGTGGTCATACCGCCCGTCTGGGCAGCCATCATCTTGTCGGCCAAGGCTTTCTGGTCGGCCTCGCTGATCTGGCCGCTTTGCATTTTGGCGATATCGGCCTGGCTCAGTCCCATACCGGCCACCCGGCTTTTCATCGTGCTCATGGCCAATGCCTTGGCTTGAGCCTCGCTCATGCCTGCCACTTGTCCGGCGGTCAGGTTGGTGCCGCCGACTTTCGACGACATCGCCTTCTGCTGGAGCGAAGGAGCCAGCGTCTTTTGCTGCATTTCCTGAATCTGGTCGTTGGCCTCGTTCCATTTTTCCATAAACTCGTTGAGAATGTCTGAGTCAGGAGCTTCCGTACGGGTGGGGTCGTTTTGCTCCACCCAACAGTTGAGCAAGGCTGCCGTGGAGGGCAGGTCGGGTGTCATAGCCATGACGGCCTCGGGCGTCATTTGTGCCCGGAGGGGGAGTAGCAGCGACAGGGCTGTTACGATGATGATTAGCTTTTTCATAAGAGTTGTACAGGTTTTTTGATTTGTTTCTGACAAAAATACTCGGTTCTGTCAGGCTCTTTTCCACCCAAACAGGGGGAATTGTCGTGATAGCCATATGATTCTACCCGTTTGGGTGGTATATAGGTAGAGGAATGAATATCTTTGTGGTTGAAATCTAAACGTTATGGCCATCATGAGACGATTGCTCTGTATTGTTCTGACAGCCTTTTGCCTGTCCTTGTCGGCCTATAACGATCATCGCAATGTCAGGTGTGATTCGCTGGAAGCGTTGCTTGCCGGCAACCATCCGCCCAAGGGGGCGGAACTGCTCGGTGTCTATAATGACCTGATGCGAGGCTTGCTTCCTTATGACGCGGAGAAGGCTGTCGATTACGGCCATAAGGCCATCGCCCTAAGCTACAAGCTGAATGATATGAGTATCAGGCAGTATGTGCTTCACCATTTCGGGCTTATCAGTTATGGCCGGGAAGACTATGACGAGGCCCTCGGCTATTTCGACTGGGCTTTGGCCATCACCGACACGATGGCCAGGAGCCGCCGCTATACGCAGTTGAATATCGATGACGCCCGTTCGGCTCTCTACGGCAGCATTGCCAATGTGTACAATATGCAAGGCAAGGCCCATCTGGCCATACATTATTACCAGTTGGCCTTGCCCATTTTCGAGAAATACCGTTGGCAGGAAAGCCAGGCTGTTCTCCATTACAATCTTGGTGAGCTTTATTACTCGATGGGCAATATCGAATCTTCTGAGGAACACTTCCTCTTGACTGCGACACTAGGAGAGAGTGCGGGAGATTCCCTAATGATGGCCTATGGATGGAAAGGATTGCTGGGTATTTATGTGCAGCAGGGCGATTACGTCAAAGCCAGAGATGTGGCAACTCGCTGTTTGGCCTATTATCATGCCCACCGCGTCGAAGAAGCTGCCGACTATCCTGTGGTGCTGGCCTGTCTTGTTCGCCTGCATATGTTGAAAGGACATGAAGACTTGCTCTCTGCCAGGACGTATGCGCAGGAGGCTCTCAGCCTGGCCGATAGTCTGATATTTCAAAACCGGAGTGAGGTCTATGCGGCCTGTAATGAACTCTTCATGGTGGAGGGGCGTTGGCAGCAGGCACTCGATTATGCTTTGCGCAGCGTCCATCCCGATTCGTTGCCAACGAGTTCCGACGTTGGTGGCTATAAACAGTTGGCAGAGATCTATGCGGCTCTGGGGCAGGAGAAAAAGAGTCGGGAATACATTGATAAAATGTACAATACGATGTTGCGCTTCGCTACCGAGCACTATCAGAGCGGGCTTTCGCAGATGGAAGTGATCTATGAAACGCAAAAGAAAGAGGAGCGGATTGTGGCTCTCGGCAAGCAGCACAGCCTACTGCAGTGGTTACTTGGGGTGACGGCGGTTGCCGCCCTGGCGCTCGTGGTCATCGTGGTGTTGCTCGTAGTAACACACCGTAGGAAGAGAAAACTGCTCACGGCTCAGGTGGCCATGGCAACCGAGGCGAAAGAACGGCATCTGCTGGCCCGCGACCTGCACGACGGCTTGGGCGGCATGTTGTCGTTGCTGAGGCTGAAAACGGAGCGGGGAGAGGAGACTTTGCCGCTCATCGACAGCATCCATACAGAGCTGCGTCGCACGGCCCACCACCTCATGCCCGACGAACTGCTCCGCAACGGGTTGTGCCCAGCCTTGCACGATTTTGCGCTGAGTGTGCCGGGGGCGGAGTTCCAGAGTGTGGGCGACATCGCGCTCGACAAAAACCGCGAGCTGGTGCTCTACCGTTGTGCCTATGAACTGGTGAACAACGCCATCAAGCATGCCCAGGCCGGTCGCATCGTCATCCAGCTGATGCAGGACAAAGGGCAGGTGACGCTCTCTGTCAGCGACGACGGCAAGGGCATGACCTTGTCTCCTGAGGATCATCGTCCCAAGGAAGGAATGGGTCTGCAAAACATCCGTGAGCGTATCGCTCCTTATCACGGGCAGCTCGACATCGTCTCTGTCAACGAGGGAGGAACAGATATCAACATCATAATGCCATTATGACAACCATAAAGTATCGGATAGATGTTTGCATTGTCGATGACCACAGCATGCTCAACGAAGGCCTGACCAACGTCATCAACCAGAGCAGTGAGGCTCATGTGAGCAACACTTTCACTACGCTCGCCGCCTGCCGCCAGGCGCTCACAGAACGTCAGCCCGATGTACTGTTGCTCGATGTCTCCCTGCCCGACGGCGACGGTATTGATTTCTGCCGTGAGGTGGTAGCCGATTATCCCAAGGTGCGCATCCTGGCTGTCACCGTCCACGACGAGTATTCCCTCATCTGTCGGATGTTGGAGGCCGGGGCCCATGGCTATCTTCTGAAAAATTCATCTGGCGAAGAACTTCTTGGAGCTATTGTTGCCGTATGGAAGGGGCAGAAATATATCTCGCCGGCAGTGGCCGATATCCTCGGCAGCAGCGCCGGCCGGAACATCGTCCTGAGCGATGTGGAGAAAAGCATCCTGCAACTGGTCTGCAACGGTCTGACAAACCCGGAAATTGCTGCAAACATCCATCTCAGTACTGAGACCATCAATTGGTACCGCAAACGTCTTTTATCCAAATTCGGAGTGCGAAATACCGCCAGTCTGGTCAGGAAAGCGGTGGAAGAAAAGTTGGTCTGAATTTGCTGTCGGTAGGAGTAGGCTGATTATTGCAATTTCTGATAAACGGCGACATCCTCGTAGCGGCCGGCCTGGTGGAGCCAGGATTTTAAAAGACCGCTCTGTTGGAAGCCGGCTTTTTCGAACAGGAGGATGCTGGCTGTATTCTTTACGGCAATGTGGGCGTAGAGGCTGTGCAGCTGCAGGAAGTCGAAGGCATAGTCGGTGAGCAGCTGGAGGGCTTCCAGGCCGTAACCCTGCCGCTGGTATTCGCGGGCGGTGACCAGCCCCACGCCGGCCCGGTGGTGGATGATGTCCAGGTCGAACAGATCGGCGATGCCCACCGGCAGGCGGTCGGCCTTGCGCTCGACGATGAGCCGCAGTTCCTTGAGCTCGAAGACGGTCTGCTCGGTGGAGAGTTCGATGTATTGCTTGAGCGTGAAGCGCGAAAGGGGAGCGGTGTTCACCCCCTCGGCCCAGAGCGAGGTGTCGTTCTCGACGCGGTAGAGGAAATCCAGGTCTTCGGGTTCGAGGGCCCTGAGGCGGATGCGCTCCGATTCAAACAATCCGTTCATGAGGGGCGTTTATGAGTTCTTGGGGATGAAATCGTCGTCTTCGTCGGCCGAAGGTGCGGCAGACGATTCGTCCACGGTCGTGGCATAGGTGTTGCGCGGAATGAAGTCGTCGTCCTCGTCCATCACCGTGAAGTTGCCCACCTTGCGGGCTTCCATTTCCTGGCGGGCCGCCTCGGCTTCGGCCTCGGGGTCGTAGACCGTGCCGTCGGGGTTCAGCGCTGTCTCGCGCAGCAGCTGCATTTTGTTGGGCAGGATGAAGAAATAGAAGGCGGCCACCATGAGGAAGGCCATCTTGGCATTGGGCATGTCGGTGAATATCGAGACGGCCAGCGTGAGCAGGGCCAGCACGACAAAGACGGCCAATCTGATCATCTGTGCCTTGAAATAGCTGTCGAGCCGTTCTTCGGGGAAGTCCATGCGACGGATCTTGCGCAAATTGGCATTGAACCAGGCCAGGGAGGCCGGGATGCCGCAAAGAAGGACGAGCAGGGCGATGGTCTGGACCCTCATGCCGGTGCCGAAGGTGATGCCGCCCACATGGGGGATGACATGGGTTTTGCGCAGGATGGCGATGGCGGCGATGACGACGGCGGAAATGATGAAACACAGGCTGTATTGCCGATGGATCTGTTGGATTTTGTTTTCCATATGCTGATGATTGATATTACTCCGGTGGTAGGATCTGTTGTGTCGGCGGATGACGGTTCACGACTTGAAGGGGGTGCGGTTCAGGATGGAACGGCCCAGGGTCACTTCGTCGGCGTATTCCAGTTCGTCGCCCACGGCAATGCCCCGGGCGATGACCGAGATCTTGACGGGATAGGCCGACAGCCGGCGGAAGATATAGAAAGAGGTGGCATCGCCTTCGCTGGTGGCCGCCAGCGCCAGGATCACTTCCTTGATGTCGCCCTTTGCCACGCGCTCCACCAGGGAATCGATCTCCAGGTCGGAGGGACCGATGCCCTCCATGGGGGTGATCAGGCCGCCCAGCACATGGTACAGGCCGTTGTACTGGCGGGTGCCCTCGACGGCCATCACTTCCTTGACGTTCTCCACCACGCAGATGGTCTCCTGGTCGCGGCGGGGATCGCTGCAGATCTGGCAGCGTTCGGTGTCGGAAATGTTGTGGCAGCACTCGCAGTACTTGATTTCCTTCTTGAGGCGGATGAGCGCCGAGCCCAACTGCTCGACGTCGGCACTGTCCTGACGCAGCAGGTGCAGCACCAGACGGAGGGCCGTCTTCTTGCCGATGCCGGGCAACTTGGCGAAAGCCTGCACGGCATCTTCCAATAGGGCAGAGGGATAGGAATTATCCATGAAATAGCGAATGAACAAGCAAATATAGTGCAATTCTTCGTATCTTCGCATCGCATTAGGGGAAAAACAATGAGCGTATATCTGGTAGGCGGCTTGCTGCTGGCGTATTTCGGGCTGTTGATGCTGATTTCGTCCCTGCAGACCAACCGTCGGAAAAGCAACGAGGTCTTCTTCCTGGGCAGCCGCCGCTCGCCCTGGGTGGTGGTGGCCATCGGCATGGTGGGCGCCTCGCTCTCGGGCGTGACTTTCGTGTCGGTGCCGGGCATGGTGCGGGCCAGCGACATGCTCTACATGCAGACCGTCCTGGGCTTTTTCGTGGGCTATGTGCTGATTGCCGAGATCCTGCTGCCCACCTATTTCCGCCTGCGCTCGCCCAGCATCTACGCCTATCTGCACGAGCGCCTGGGCAAGTGCTCCTACAAGACGGGCGCCTCGTTTTTCCTGCTGTCCAAGACCATCGGGGCCGCCGCCCGGCTCTATGTGGTGGCCATCATCCTGCAGACCTTCTTCTTCGACCGCTGGCACGTGCCCTTCTGGGTCACGGTGAGCTGCATCATCGTGATGATCTGGCTCTACACGGCCCGCAGCGGCATCAAGACCATCGTCTGGACCGACATGCTGCAGACCTTCTGCCTGCTCACGGCCCTGGTGCTCATCATCGTGCAGGTGGTGCGCTCGATGGGCACTTCTCCCGCCGAATGCTGGCAGGCCCTGGTCGCCGATGAGCATTTCCACCTGTTCGAATTTCGCGACTGGCACAGCAAGCAGCACTTTGTCAAGCAGTTCCTGAGTGGCATCTTCATCGCCCTGGTGATGACGGGCCTGGATCAGGATATGATGCAGAAAAATCTGAGCATCAGCAATTTGAAAGATGCCAAAAGAAATATCTACACCTATGGCTTCGCCTTTATCCCGGTCAATTTCCTGTTCCTGAGCCTGGGCGTGCTGCTGCTCATCTTCGCCTCGCGCAACGGCTATGCGCTGCCCGAGGCCTCCGACAAGATCCTGCCCGTCTTTGCCACCCAGGGCTATCTGGGAGGGGCGGTGACCGTCTTTTTCATGCTGGGCATCATCGCCGCGGCCTTTTCGAGTGCCGACTCGGCCCTGACGGCCCTGACCACCTCGCTTTGCGTGGATATCCTCGAGCGTCCCGACGACAGTCGGCTCAGGCGGCGCATGCACGTGCTGATTTCCCTTTTTGTGCTGGGTATCATCATGATATTCAAGATAGTGAACAGCGGCAGCCTGATCGATGCGCTCTATACCATCACGGGCTATACCTACGGCCCGCTGTTGGGTTTGTTTGCCTTCGGCCTGACGACCCGCCGGCCGGTATGGGACAAGGCCACGCCCTGGATTGCCCTGGCCTCGCCGCTGATCTGTGCCCTGATCCAGTATCTGAGCACCCGTTACCTGCATTATACTTTCGGCTACGAACTGCTGATGCTCAATGGCTTGCTTACCTTTGTCGCCTTGTGGGCCAGCGGCGGCCGAAAGCCTGGAACCCCTTCTTTTGTCCGGCCATAAACCCTTGAACGATGGAAATCAAGACCGCTGCTTTTGTCAAGAGTTATCCCGATGTCGCCCAGTGTCCTGCCGACGGTCGGCCCGAATTCGCCTTCATCGGCCGCTCCAATGTGGGCAAGTCTTCGCTCATCAACATGCTGACCGGCCGGGATGGTTTGGCCAAGACTTCGTCCAAGCCTGGCAAGACTTTGCTCATCAATCATTTCCTGATCAATGAGCAATGGTATATCGTGGATTTGCCGGGCTACGGCTATGCCCAGGTGTCCATCGCCCAGCGCGACAAACTCTACCGGATGATTACGCGCTATGTGCAGCAGCGCGAGTCGCTCTATTGCCTGTTCGTGCTCATCGACAGCCGGCTCAAACCGCAGCAGATCGACCTCGATTTCATCGATTTCCTGGGCGAGGAGGGGATTCCTTTCGCACTGGTGTTCACCAAGAGCGACAAAATCTCCCAGGCGGAGCTGGGGAAGAACCTGGAGGTCTTCCAACAGAAAATGCGGGAGAACTGGGAGGAGTTGCCGCCGTTTTTCCTCACTTCCTCGGCCAAGAAGCGCGGCCGGGAAGAACTTCTCGGCTACATCGGCTCGATATTGGCCGGAGACGCCGAATAATCAGGCTTTTTTCTTCAACAGCTGCAGGGGGGAGCGATCCAACCAGGGCTGGGTGTATTGGCTGATCCACCACCAGACCAGCACGGCTCCGATCACCCCGATGAGGGAACCGACGGTGACGTCTATGAGGAAGTGTTGCGACAGGTAGATGCGCGAAAAGCCGCCCAGCAGGGCCAGCACCAGCCAGAAGATTTTCAGGCAGGGGTTTTTGCTGATCAAAGCCAGCGCCGTGAAGATGGCGAAGGCGCCCGTGGAATGGCCCGAGGGGAAGCTGTGGGTCGTATGCAGGTGCACCCCGTCCACCACGTGCAGCTCATAGGCCAGGTCGCGGAAAAAGACGCTGGGACGCGGGCTGTCGGTCCAGATGAGTCGCTTGCCCACCTGGGTGATGAGCGAGGCGCCGATGGCCGCCCCCGCGCAGGTGAAGAACGAGCGGTACGACTTGCAAAGGGTGAGCACACATATCGGGATGATGATCACGCCGCTGCCCAGTTGGGTGATGAACTTGAAGCACTGGTCCCAGAAGGGGGTGTTCAGCTGGTTGACGGCCATGTGCAGCGAGGCCCGGTCGTAGGCGAAGAGCAGGGCGACGCAGACCAGGAAGATGGTCAGATAGGGGAGCAGGTAAGCGCGGTTGCTTTTCAGTATTTCGTTCAGTTTCATAGCGTGTGTTTTTACCAACCGGTATGGAGGAGCTCCCTGCCCAATTGCTTGAGGCGGCGTCGGGCTTCCTCGTGGCCGGGACAGATGTCCCCGACCAGCTGCCAGAATTGCCGGCTGTGGTTGTGGTGGACGGTATGGGCCAGTTCGTGGCAGACCACGTAGCGGATGCACTCGGGGTCGGCCATCATGAGGCGCCAGGAAAAGTTCAAATGGTTGCGTGAATTGCAGGAGCCCCAGCGGGTGCGGGCCGAGGTGATGCCGACACCCGAGTGGCGGAGGCCGTGACGGGCGGCGGTTTCTTCCACCAGGGGCGGCAAAACTTCCCGGGCATGGGCCCGGTAGAATCCGGCCAGCGTCTGCCGCAGTTTTTCGTCCAGTTGCAGGGGGGCGAGTCGGCGGCTTTCTTCCTCGAACGAGGCGGGCAGCAGGACTTGGCAGCCCTCGACAAGGGGCTTGCGGACAGGGGCTGTCGCCAGGCTGTAAGTACGGCCTTCCAGCTTTATCGAAGAGCCTATGTGTAAATATTCACGATGGCTATTCGCATTTGCTTTCTTCCACTTTTCCAGTGTTTTGTCTATCCAAGATTGTTTGCTGGCCACAAAGCTGTCGATGTGGCTGCGGCTCATGAGATAGGGGGCGCGGACGAGCAGCGTCCCGTCGGGTTGGACGCTGAGCGAGAGGCTGCGCCTGGCCGAACGGATGAGCCTGAAAGCGTTCATCCTACAGGCGGGCTTTGAAAGACATGTCCAGGCCCTTGACCGAGTGGGTGAGGGCACCGACGGAGATGAAATCCACCCCGCATTCGGCATAGGAGCGCAGGGTGTCCAGGGTGATGCCGCCCGAGGATTCGGTCTCGTAGCGGCCGCCGATGAGACGGACAGCCTCGCGCGTGAGGGCCGTGTCGAAATTGTCGAGCATGATGCGATCCACACCGCCGCACTGCAATACCTGGCCGAGTTCGTCCAGGTTGCGTACCTCGATCTCGATTTTCATGCCCTCCTTGCCTTTGTCCTTCAGGTACTGGCGGGCCCGGGTGATGGCCTGGGCGATGCCGCCGGCAAAGTCGATGTGGTTGTCCTTGAGCAGGATCATGTCGTAGAGGCCGACGCGGTGGTTGCTGCCGCCGCCCAGCACCACGGCTTCCTTGTCCAGGAGGCGCATGCCGGGCGTGGTCTTGCGTGTGTCGATGACGCGGGTCTTGAGGCCCTGCAGGCGCTCGACATATTTATGGGTGGTGGTGGCGATGCCGCTCATGTGCTGCATGATGTTGAGCATCAGTCGCTCGGTCTGCAGCAGGGAACGCACCTTGCCGCTGGTCTCGAACACGATGTCGCCGGGTTTGACGGCACTGCCGTCGGGAATGAACACGGTGGTCTTGAGCCCGGGGTCGAAGCAGCGGAACACTTCCAGGGCCACACGGACACCGGCCACGATGCCGGCTTCCTTGATGAGCAGGATGGATTTGCCCTGGGCTTGCTCCGGGATGCAACTGAGGGTGGTATGGTCGCCGTCGCCGATATCCTCGGCCAGCGCGTTCTTGATGAATTCTTGCAGGTCGTACATGGGTGATAATGGATTACTGATGCTGTTCGCGCAGCAGGTCGTTGACAGTCTTGACAGGGTTGAAGGTCTCGATGGGCACTTCGACAAAGACGGTGTTCCAGTCGGACATGGCACCGTTCCACAGGCCGGGCAGCTCGAGGGCTTTCAGTTCGCGGCCGCTCTTGGATTTGCTGGAAATGAAGCCGGTGTTGCGGTCCACATAGGCGGGCAGGTCGAACTTGCAGCCCTTGTAGTCCTTCAGGCTGCAAACCAGATCGACCGGGTTGAAGTGGGTGCCGTTCTTGAACATGGCCGCCTTGGCCGGGTCGTTCTTGTCGATTTGCGAGCTTTCGAGGATCTGCAGCGAGACACAGCCGTCCCCCTGGCGTACCAGGAAGGGACCGCCGCCGGGTTCGCCCTCGTTGCGCACCATGCCGCAGACGCGCATGGGCCGGTTGAGCTTGGACTTGACGTAGAGCGCCAGTTCGGAGTCTTCCATCAGCTTGAGGTCGGGCCGGCGGGTGCAGAGCTTCTGCTGCAGGAACTGCACCATCTCGATGAGCTGGGCGTGGCTGTATTTCCCGCTGTCGAGCAGGGCCAGATATTCGAAGGCCTGCTGCTGCAGGGAGACAAGCAGACCGGCCAGCAGTTTCTTGTAGTGGACCGTGGGGCCTTTGATGCGGTCGGGCACCACGTTGTCGATGTTCTTGACAAAGACGATGTCGGCATCCAGGTCGTTGAGGTTCTCGATCAGGGCGCCGTGGCCGCCGGGACGGAAGAGCAGCTTGCCGCCGTCGCGGAAGGGCTGGTTCTGCTCGTCGGCGGCGATGGTGTCGGTCGAGGATTTCTGCTCGGAGAAACCGATATGCAGGCGGACGCCGTATTTCTTTTCGATGAGGGGCTGCACGGCGGCCGTCTCCTGCTCGAAGAGCGCCCGGTGCTCGGGCGAGACGGTGAAGTGCAGGTGGACCTGACGGTCCTTGTCCTGGGTATAGAGGGCTCCTTCGACCATGTGCTCGGCAATGGCCTTGCGGTTGCCGTCGTCGTAGCGGTGGAAGCGCAGCAGGCCCTTGGGCAGGGCACCGTAGTTGAGTCCCTCGCTCAGGAGCAGGTTGCGTACTATCGTGCGGTAGGCGCCTTCCTTGGCCAGGTCGTCGAGGCTTTTGCCCTCGTTGCGCCGGCAGACGGCGTCCAATTCGGGGCTGAAGGCAAAGCACCGGCAATGGGCGGCGAAGATCTTTTCGAAGTTGCTTTCGGGGGCTTCATGGTCGCTGTCGAGCCAGGCGAACAGGTCTTTGAACATGCGGCTGGCAGCCCCGGAGGCCGGGACGAACTTGAGCACCTTCCTGCCCGAATGCTGCAGGTAGTTGTCCCATTGCTGCAGCAGCGCCTCCTCTTCCTTGGGGGTGAAGGTCATGATGCTGCCGTCGGCAGTGCCGGCCGAAGCGGCGATGTCGAGCCAGGGGAAGCCTTTTTCGAAGCACTCCAGCTGGTCGAGCACCTGGGCCGTGGTCATGCCCTTGGCCCTGATCTGGTCGAGATCGGCCTGGGTGAACCAGGTGGCGGCCTTGAGGATGCGGTCGGCCACCTGCCCGGGGGTCAGACAAGAGGAATCGACCACCAGGTCGTAGTTGGACAACTCGCGGTAGTCGATGTCGTAGAATTTCCTGTAGCGGCGGATTTCGGACTGCTGGCGCTCGCGCAGGCTGTCGATGGTCTCCTGCAGGCTGGCCGTCGTGGGCTCGCCCGTGCGCTTGTGGTCGTTCATGACGCGCTCGGCGGCGATCTCCGGACGGACGGTCAGATAGACCTTGAAGGAACTGGGCACGAAATGCCAGGCCAGGCGCGAATCCAGGATGTAGGTCTTGCTGCCGCTCTTGTCGGCTTCGATGTTGCGCAGGTAATCGTCGATGTATTTGTCCACGTCGATGCTGCTTTCCGACATCTTGTTCATGTCGAGCGTGTTCATGCCTTTCTCGGCCGCCAGCTTGCGCTGGAGCGCACCGGTGGAGAAATACTCGTAGGGCTGCCGCTCGCAGATGATCCGGGCCACCGAACTTTTGCCGCTGCCCAGGTCGCCGGTAATGGAAATATGTCTCATGTCTCTGTCTGGAATTATTTGTGCAAATATACGGTTCTTCGACCTAAGAACCAAAATTATTAGTACCTTTGCTTTAAATACGACACATATGGAAACCAGCGCGCGTGAACGACACAGCATATTGAGCCAATACCGTGAATTGTCCCGTCTGACCAGGGGCTACATCCTGCCCGCGCACGTGCGGGCCCTCAGGCAGATCTGGACCGAGGCCCTGCAATCGGAGCGGGTGGTGCGGCGGCTGCCGAAAGTGCATCCGCTGGAGCATTGCCTCTCGACGGCCCTGCTCCTGGCCCGGGAGGCCGGCATGCGCCGTTCGTCGGTCATCAGCGCCGTCCTCTGCGACAGCGATCTTCTGCAGGGTTTGTCCATGGATGAGGCTCAGCAGTGTTTCGGCCCGGCCACGGCCAACATCCTGCGCGGCCTGACCAAGGTGGGGGCGCTCTCCGGCCACGACAAGGCCCTCGAAAACGAGCATTTCAAGAACCTGCTGCTGTCTTTCGCCCAGGACGGCCGGGCCATCATCATCCTCATCGCCGACTGTGTCTGCCGTATGCGCCGCCTGGAAGACTATCCCGAGGCGCAGCAGGCCGAAATCGCCCACAGCGCGGGCTTGCTCTACGCCCCCTTGGCCCACCGCATGGGCCTGTATGCCCTGAAGACCGAACTGGAAGACCGCACGCTCAAATACACCCAGCCGGCCGTCTATGCCGAAATCACCCGCAAACTGGCCGAAAGCAAGAGCGTGAGGGAAGCCTACATCAAGCGTTTCATCGAACCGGTGCGCCGGCAGCTGGAGGCCGCCCTGGACGTGCCGTTCTCCATCAAGGGCCGCACCAAGTCGGTCCATTCCATCTGGAACAAAATCAAGAACAAGCAGATATCCTTCGAGGACATCTACGACATCTTTGCCATCCGCATCATCATCGATGCCCCGCTGCCACGCGAGAAATCGCTCTGCTGGCATGCCTTCTCGATCGTGACCGACATGTACCAGTCCAATCCCGCCCGCACGCGCGACTGGCTGTCCATTCCCAAGTCGAACGGCTACGAGTCGCTGCACACCACCGTCCTGGGACCTGAGGACAAATGGGTGGAAGTGCAGATCCGCACCGTGCGCATGGACGAGATCGCCGAGAAAGGTCTGGCCGCCCATTGGCGCTACAAGGGCATCAAGGGCGAGAAGGGGCTGGACGAGATGCTGACGCATATCCGGGAGGCCATCGAAAACCAGTCGTCCGAGGCACGCACGATGGATGATTTCAAGATGGACCTCTACGACGACGAGATCTATGTCTTCTCGCCCAAGGGCGAGCTCTACAAACTGCCGCAGGGCGCCTCCGTGCTGGATTTCGCCTACAGCATCCACACCAGCCTGGGCAACCGCTGCGTGGGCGCCAAGGTCAATGAGCGCAACGTCCCCATCCGCTACAAGCTCAAGAGCGGCGACACGGTCGAGATCCAGACCGGGGCCAACCAGACCCCCAAGCAGGACTGGCTCAACTACGTGGTCACCAGCCGGGCGCGCAACAAGATCAGGCAGACGCTCAAGGAAAACATGCAGAAGCTGGCCGAATTCGGCCGCGACAACCTGGTGCGCCGGCTCAAGAACCGCAAGCAGGAACTCGACGAAGCCTACCTCATGCGGCTGGTCAAGCGCTTCAAGCGCAAGAATGTGACCGATTTCTTCGCCGAGATAGGGGAGGGACGGCTCGACACCAACCAGGTGATCGAGGCCTATCTTGAAATGGTCGCCCAGGACAAGGGCCTGGCCGCGGTGGACAATCCGGCGCTCTCGGCCAGCAATTTCGCCTTCGAGCCCGGTGAGGAGCAACGCGGCGGCACGCGCGAGGATGTGCTGGTCATCGACCAGAACCTCAAGGGCCTCGATTTCAAGCTGGCCAAATGCTGCCATCCCATCTACGGCGACGAGGTCTTCGGCTTTGTCTCGGTGACGGGCGGCATCAAGGTGCACCGCACCGACTGTCCCAACGCCCCGCAGCTGCGCCAGCGCTACGGCTACCGCATGGTCCGCGCCCGCTGGGCCGGCCAGTCGAAAGACTCCCAGTACCAGGCCACGCTGCAGGTCATCGGCAAGGACGACATCGGCATCGTGACCAACATCACCTCCTTGATTTCCAAAGAGGGCGACATCAGCATGCGCAGCATCCGCATCGATTCCGACGACGGGCTGTTCTGCGGCTGGCTCACGGTGATGGTGCCGGGTTCGCGCCAGCTGGACAATCTCATCAAGAAAATTCAGACGGTGAAAGGCGTGAAGCAGGTGATCCGCTCCTAAGCGTCAAAGGGCTTAGAAAAACCAGACCAGGCTCACGCTCATGTTGCGGTTTTTCAACCCGGAAAAGATATTGACATCCTGCCGGGTCCAGCGGCTGAGCTGCTGCTTGAACTCGGAATAGCCGTAGTCGTACTTGGCCGTGAGCTGGATGGCGCCGCTTTCCAGGCCGGCACCGAAGCCCAGGCCGTAGTCGAACTCGTGCAGCAGTTCTTCCTTTCCGCTTTCACTGACCTGGGCCACCACCTTCTTGATTTCGTTGTACAGCTCCTGGTAGTCGGTGCTTTTGTCGGAAATCAGGTAGGACAGGTAGGGGCCTCCGAAGACAAAGAGGCGCCCCATGTTGCCCAGCCGGAGCCCCATCTGCAGGTTGAGCGGCATCTCGGCGTAGGCCGTGTGCAGGGTGATCTGGTTGGGAATGTTTTTTCCCAGGACCAGTTTGATGTAGTTGAAGGTCGGGTTGGTGCCGTCGTTGTACACCTCGGCGCCCTTGGTGATGAAGAGCAGTTCGGGCTGGAAGGAGATGAACTGGTTCAGGTTGAACTGGATGGCCAGGCCGGCTTGGTAGTTGAGGGCGTTCTGGATGCGGTCGACAAACTCCCGGCCGCCTTCGAAGGCGGTGATGTTGGCGCCCACCTTGAGGCCGGCACGGGCAAATTCAGGACCGCGTTTCTTTTTGTTTGCGGACAAAGCGGGCAGGCAGACCAGCAGGCAGCATATCAGGCAAAGCAGGCTTGTTCTTTTCATAGCAGGGCAGCCGGGGCTGCGAAATGTTTGGGCGAAGATACGGCAAATCGGGCATAAATGCAATATATCGCCCGATTACAGAAATTTTTCCGTATTGCTAAAGGATTTCTCCGGAATTATGTGTAATTTCGCGCCTGTTTTTAAGCGCTTTTTTCCGTAGGAAAACAATATGTTCAAACATACACTATGACTAAACAAATCAACATCAAGAAAGGCTTGAACATCAACCTTCAAGGACCTGCCGCCAAGGAAAAGGCCACGGCATCCTACAGCCCTCTGTACGCTGTTTCGCCGACCGATTTCCACGGACTGCTGCCCAAGGTTGTGGTCAAGGAAGGGGATCAGGTCAAGGCGGGCACGCCTCTGGTCATCGACAAGAAATTCCCCGAGATCAATTTCGTCTCGCCCGTCAGCGGCGTGGTCAAATCGATCGTCCGGGGCGAGAAGCGCAAACTGCTCCATGTCATCGTGGAGGCCGACACCAAGACCGATTATCTGACCTTCCCCCAAAGAAACCCGTTGGATATGACTGCTGCCGAAGTCAAGGAAGCCTTGGCAACGGCCGGCCTGTGGCCCTGCATCAAGCGTCGTCCCTACGACCTGATGGCCAATCCCGATGCCAAGCCCAAGTCGATCTTTGTACAGGGTTTTGACACGGCGCCCCTGGCACCCGACTATGCCTACGTCCTGAAAGGCCAGGCTGCCGATGTCCAGACCGGTCTGGACGCCCTCACCCGTCTGACGGAAGGCCCGGTCTATGTCTGCCTGCCTGCCGAAAAGGCTGCTCCGGAGTTGGAAAAGGCCCAGCATGTTGAGTTTGTCCGCCTTAAAGGCCCGCATCCCGCCGGCAACGTCGGCGTGGCCATCAACCATGTCGATCCCGTCAACAAGGCCGAAGTGGTCTGGACGGTCAACGCCCTCGACCTGGTGTTCTTCGGCCGCCTGTTCAACCAGGGCATCGTCGATCTGACCCGCCTGGTGGCCCTCACCGGTCCGGCCGTCTATCAGCCCGCCTATTACAGCTGCAAGCCGGGTATCGCCCTGTCGGCCCTGGTCGAAGGCAATGTCCACAAGGAAATCCCCCTGCGCTACATCAACGGCAACCCGCTTTCGGGCGAACGTGTCGAAAAGGACGGCTTCCTGGGCTTCTACAATTCCCAGGTCACCGTGCTGCACGAGGGTAGTGACGTGCACGAGCTGCTGGGTTGGGTGATGCCCCGTCTGAACATGTTCAGCAACAGCCGCACCTATTTCACTTCCCTGGTCGAAAAACTCATGCCGGGCAAGCAGTACGATGCCGACACCCGCGTGCTGGGTGGCGAGAGAGCCCTGATCATGTCGGGCGAATACGACAAGGTGTTCCCCATGGACATTCTGCCCGAACGGCTGGTCCGCGCCTGCATCGTGAAGGATCTGGAAGACATGGAGGCCCTGGGTATCTACGAAGTGGCTCCCGAGGATTTCGCCCTCTGCGAATATGTCTGCACCTCCAAGATCGAGGTCCAGAAGGTGGTCCGTGAAGCGCTCGACCTGCTCAAGGCCGAGAATGGTGAAGATTAGTATTAACAATAAAACCATAAGACTTTGAAATCATTACGTAACTTGCTCGACAAAATCAAGCCGACTTTCTCCGAGGGCGGCCGTCTGTCGATGCTCAGGTCGGTCTTCGACGGCTTCGAGACCTTCCTCTTCGTTCCCAATACGACTTCCAAGTCGGGAACACACATCCATGACAGCGTGGATTCCAAGCGCGTCATGTTCTGGGTCGTCCTGGCCCTCGTTCCAGCCCTGCTGATGGGTATGTACAATACCGGTTATCAGCACTACCTGGTCACCGGCCAGTCGGTGGGCTTCTTCCAGACCTTCTTCTGGGGCCTGCTGGCCGTGCTGCCCTGCGTCATCGTGTCCTATGTGGTGGGTCTGTCCATCGAGTTTGCCGTGGCTCAGGCCAAGGGTGAGGAAATCCACGAGGGTTTCCTGGTGAGCGGCCTTTTGATTCCGCTCATCATGCCTGTCAACACCCCGCTGTGGATGGTGGCTGTGGCAACGGCCTTCTCGGTTGTGTTTGTCAAGGAAATCTTCGGCGGTACGGGTTTCAACGTGCTCAATGTGGCTTTGGGTGCCCGTATCTTCCTGTTCTTCTCCTATCCTTCCAAAATGTCGGGCGACAGCGTCTGGATCGCTGTCCGCGACTATTTCGGATTCGGCAAGGCACAGGCCACGGTCGACAGCTTCACGGGTGCCACCCCGCTGGGCCAGGCCGCTGCCTCGGTGGGCGGCGACAGCATGACGCTGACCAATGCCGTGGGCGATCCCCTGTCGTGGTGGGATATGTTCCTGGGCCTGATCCCCGGTTCGATCGGTGAAACTTCCACCCTGGCCATCGTGCTGGGCGGTCTGTTCCTGATCTTCACGGGTGTGGCCAGCTGGAAGATCGTCGTGTCGGTCTTCGGCGGCGGTGCCATCATGGCATTGATCCTGAACGCTTTCGCTGTGAATCCCTACATGGCCATGCCTTTCTGGGAGCACTGGTGCCTGGGCGGTTTCGCCTTCGGTGCCTTCTTCATGGCCACCGATCCTGTGACGGCTGCCCGCACGGAAACCGGCAAGTGGATCTACGGCTTGCTCATCGGTATGCTGGCCATCCTCTACCGCGTGGTCAATCCGGCCTATCCCGAAGGCATGATGCTGGCCATCCTTCTGATGAACATCTTCGCCAAGGTGATCGACTACTGCGTGGTACAGCGCAATATCAAGAAACGTATGAAACGGGCTCAAGTGGCCATTAAAAAATAAGGACCATGAACAAGAACGGTAATATCTACACCTTTATATATGCTTCGGTCATGGTCGTCATCGTGGCCGCCGCCCTGGCTTTCGTCAACGGAAGCCTCAAGGACAAGCAGAAGAAAAATGTCGAAATCGACAAGATGTCGCAGATCCTGAAGTCTGTCAAGATCAATTCGCCGCTCTCCGAAGCCGAGGCACGCTATGGCGAGACCATCGTCGATTCCTATCTGATCGATGCCACCGGGCAGAAGGTCAGCGAGGATGCCGCCGAGACTTTCGCCCTGGACATGTCCAAGGAAGTGGCCAAGCCCGCGGCCGAACGCCGGCTGCCGGTCTATGAGGCCTTGATCGACGGACAGAAGAAGTATATCATCCCGCTCTACGGTGCCGGACTGTGGGGGCCGATCTGGGGCTACATTTCCCTGGACAGCGACGGCAACACGGTCTATGCCGCCACCTTCTCGCACGAGGGTGAGACTCCGGGCCTGGGTGCCGAGATCACCACGGCCAAGTTCCAGGAGCAGTTCTCCGGCAAGCATGTCTTCCAGGAGCAGCAGTTCCGCTCGCTGGCCGTGCTCAAGGCCGGTGCCAAGGCCGAAGGCCAGGAAGCCGTCGATGCCATCTCGGGCGGTACGGTGACCAGCCGCGGCGTGGAGACCATGCTTCTCGACTGCCTGAGCGCCTACGAGGCTTTCCTCAAGGGCCTGCAGGGCGCCCCTGCCACGGATGAGGCAGCAGAAAACAATGAAAACCAACAAGCTAATGTGGAGGAATAAACTATGAGCCCAGAAAGAAAAGATATTTTGTTTGGCCCGCTCAGCAAGAACAACCCCGTCATCGTCCTGGTGCTGGGTATCTGCTCGGCCCTGGCCGTCACTGCACAGTTGAAGCCGGCTCTGGTCATGGGTGTTTCCGTGACGGTGGTCGTGGCTTTCTCCAATGTGATTATTTCCCTGTTGCGCAACACGATTCCTTCGCGTATCCGTATCATCGTCCAGCTGGTGGTCGTGGCAGCGCTCGTGATCATCGTCGAACAGATCCTCAAAGCCTATGCCTATGAGGTCTGGGGCCAGTTGTCGGTCTATATCGGCCTGATCATCACCAACTGTATTCTGATGGGTCGCCTGGAGGCTTTCGCCCTGGGCAATGGCCCGTTCGACTCCTTCCTCGACGGTATCGGCAACGGTTTGGGCTACACGGCCATCCTGGTCATCGTGGCCTTCTTCCGCGAGCTGCTGGGCAGCGGCGCCCTGCTGGGCTTCCGCATCATCCCGCAGTGCTTCTACGATGCCGGCTATATGAACAACGGTCTGATGATCATGCCGCCGATGGCCCTGATTGTGGTCGGCTGCATCATCTGGGTGCACCGCAGTATTAACAAGGACCTGCAGGAAAAATAAACGTCAAGCACTATGGAAACATTCAATCTGTTTATCAAGTCGATCTTTGTCGACAACATGATATTCGCATACTTCCTGGGTATGTGTTCTTATCTGGCAGTGTCCAAGACGGTCAAGACCTCCACGGGTCTGGGTATCGCCGTCACCTTCGTGCTGCTCATCACCGTTCCGGTCAACTACCTGCTCGACACCTATGTGTTGAGGGAAGGGGCGCTGACATGGATCAACGAGAGTTTCGCCTCGGTCGATCTGAGCTTCCTCAGCTTCATCCTCTTCATCGCCATCATCGCTTCGATGGTGCAGATTGTCGAGATGGTCGTCGAGCGCTTCGCACCGGCCCTGTATGCCCAGTTGGGTATCTTCCTGCCGCTGATCGCCGTCAACTGCGCCATCCTGGGTGCATCGCTCTTCATGCAGCAGCGTAATTTCGGCAACGTGGGTCAGGCCACGGTCTATGGCCTGGGCTCGGGTCTGGGCTGGATGCTGGCCATCGTCGCCCTGGCCGCCGTGCGCGAACATTTGAAGTATAACAAGATCCCCGCTCCGCTCAAGGGGCTGGGTATCGCCTTTATCCTGACCGGCCTGATGGGCATGGCCTTCATGGGATTCATGGGTATTAAGTTTTAAGGAGGACAGGCGATATGATTTACATGGAAATTACTATGACTACGGTTGTAATATTGAGTATCATCCTGTTTTTGTCCGTCACACTGATCCTGGTGGCCCTGCTGCTCTTTGTCAAGAACAAGCTCACGCCCTCGGGCAATGTGAAGATCTCCATCAACGGCGGCGAACAGGAAATCGAGACGCCCATGGGCGGCAGTCTGCTCTCGTCGTTGAGCAACAACGGCATCTTCCTGCCTTCGGCTTGCGGCGGCA
The DNA here is from genome assembly GCA_017958305.1 of Bacteroidales bacterium. Taxonomy (GTDB): domain Bacteria; phylum Bacteroidota; class Bacteroidia; order Bacteroidales; family UBA1402; genus UBA1757. The sequence goes on from JAGDCW010000026.1 coordinate 55,274, forward strand.
AGGGTAGCTGCGGTATGTGCAAATGCCAGGTGCTGGAAGGCGCCGGCGAGATGCTGCCCACCGAAAAGGGCTTCTTCTCCCGTCAGCAACAGCAGAACAACTGGCACCTGGGTTGCCAGGTGAAGGTGCGCAGCGACATCAAGGTCAAAGTGCCCGAATCCGTGCTCGGTGTCAAGGAATGGGAATGCACCGTCTTGAGCAACAAGAACGTGGCCACCTTCATCAAGGAGTTCATCGTCGAACTGCCCAAGGGCGAGCACATGAACTTCGAACCGGGTTCCTACGCCCAGATCAAGATTCCTGCCTACACGATGGACTACGACAAGGACATCGACAAGTCGCTCATCGGTGACGAATATCTGCCCGCCTGGGAGAAATTCGGCCTGTTCACCCTCAAGTGCACCAACACTGTGCCGACCGTGCGCGCCTATTCGATGGCCAACTATCCGGCCGAGGGCGACCGCATCATGCTCACCGTCCGCATCGCCACGCCTCCTTTCAAGCCGAAAGAGCAGGGTCCGGGCTTCCAGAACGTGATGCCGGGTATCGCCTCATCCTATATCTTCTCGCTCAAGCCGGGCGACAAGGTGATCATGAGCGGCCCTTACGGAGAGTTCCATCCGATCTACAATTCGACCCGCGAGATGATGTGGGTGGGCGGTGGCGCCGGTATGGCTCCGCTGCGTGCGCAGATCATGCACCTGACGCACACCCTGCACACGACCAACCGCAAGATGTCGTATTTCTACGGTGCCCGTGCTCTGAACGAGGTCTTCTACCTGCAGGACTTCCTGGCCCTGGAAAAGGAGTTCCCCAACTTCTCCTTCCACCTGGCCCTGGACCGTCCCGATCCCGCTGCCGATGCCGCCGGCGTGAAATACACCCCGGGCTTTGTGCATCAGGTCATCTGGGAAACCTACCTCAAGGACCACGAGGAACCCGAAGAGATCGAATACTACATGTGCGGCCCCGGCCCGATGTCGAAAGCTGTCATCAACATGCTCGACAACCTGGGTGTGGCCAAGGAAATGATCATGTACGACGATTTCGGCGGATAATCCTTGGAATCGTTTCCGACTCCCCACGGGGAGCGGACCCTTGGATAAAGAAATCCCCTGCAGGCATGGACGCTTGCAGGGGATTTTTACATCAAGAGGGCTGAGCCTTTAAAACTCAAAGGCGATACCCACACCGGCCGTGATGCCGTAGGTGACATCGTACATGAATTCGCCGGCGAAGGCCAGGTTGTCCAGGAACCAGTAGCGACCGCCCAGCAGGACGCCAAACGAGGCCTGCGTGTCGTTGACTTGATAGCTGGCACCGGTGGCCGAGGCCGACTGGATGGCGTAGGAGTAGTTCCTGAAGGTCGGACCCAGGAACAGACCGGTGTGCATCTCGAACAGGTCGGTGAAGTTGATGCCGTAGGTGACACGGGGCAGGATCGAGAGATGGCTCTCCTGCGTGTTGTCGTAGTTGTTGTAGTCGATTCTGTTGTAGTTGGCGCCGATATAGGCTCCAACGGCAAAATGACCCACCCAGCAATCGTCAATCAGCACATAATCGCCCGTCAGGTCCAGTCCGATACCCGGCCAGATGGTCAGGTGGGTTCCTCCGACGAAGGTCCCCCGCGAAGTGGAGGGCTCGACGGCATAGGCTTGCGTTGTGGCGCACAGGGCGGCCAACAAGCAGATCATCGGTAAAAGCACACGTTTCATATGGGGTCGCTAATAAAGTTTCATTTTTTCATCCAGGCAATGACATCGCCCTTGACGACCTTGTCGCCCTGCTGCTTCTCGATGCCGGCGATGCGGCCCTTCATGAAGCTGGTCAGGTGGGTCAGGCCATGGGCGTTCTCGATGGCGCAGAGCCATTCGCCTTCTTCATAGGCCTTGCCCTGTGCGGGAGCGGCCGAAGTCTCGTTGTAGTCGAGCTCCCAGATGAGGCGGCCCGAGCAGGGGGCTTCGACGGCTTCGGCATCGGGATACAGGATGGCCCGCTTGTCGGCAGCCGTGAAATGCTTGACAGGGGCGCCGCTCGCCTGGGCTTTTTCCATGCGTTCGAGCAGGTCTTTGTTGAACTGGGCTTTGGCCTGTCCCGACTTGAATTCACGATACTGCTTCTCGTGCATGGCGAACTCGAAGAGCTCTTCGTCGTCCTGACCGCGGGCCCAGCCGTTTTCCTCCATCTCCTTGATGAAGCGGGGCAGTTCGTCGGGATAGAGGGCCTGCGGATCGCCGGTGTAGAACTCGAAACCTTTTTCCTTGGCCAGCTCGACAATCTCCGGAGCCAGCGTGCCGGGCAGTTTGCCCGACTTGCCCAGGATCATGCCCCACATGGCCGGATCCATCCGGGTGAAAGGCTTCTCGTCCATGCTCTTGGAGAAGAGGTTCATCAGGGCGGCATTCTTGACATACTGGCTGAAAGGCGTCACCAGACAGGGGGTGCCCAGCATCGGCCAGATGCGCTGCACTTCCTCGAAAAGCTCGACCAGCAGCTCGTCTTCGCTCAGCGGCGAGAGACCGCGTTTCTGACGGTTGCCGTTGATGGCGGCGTGAACGCCCTTCAAATCGGCCATCAGCGAGCCCATCATGCCGCCGGGCAGGCCGCAGCCCACCAGCAGGGAGGTCATCTTCGAGTTGCGCGGGTCGATCCAGTAGCCCAGGAAGTCGTCGATAAAGCTCTGGGTGAGCCGACGGGCCTCCATATAGGCCTTCATGTTGATGTCGGGCACCAGGAAGCCGGCGTCCTTGAGCATGGCCTGGATGGTGATGACGTCGGGATGGACCATACCCCACGACAGGGGCTCCATGGCCACGTCCAGCACGTCGCCGCCGGCCTTGGCCACTTCGAGCATGCTGGCCACCGAGAAACCGGGGCCGGTGTGGCCGTGGTACTGGATGACGATATCGGGATGCTTTTCCTTGATGGCTTTGACTATGACGCCCAGCATGGCGGGACGTCCGATGCCGGCCATGTCCTTGAGGCAGATCTCCTGGGCGCCGCCCTCGATGAGCTGTTCGGCCAGGTTGATGTAGTACTCGGCATTATGTACCTGGGAGTAGGTGATGCACATGGTGGCCTGGGCCGTCATGCCGGCCTTTTTGGCCCATTTGATCGAAGGGATGATGTTGCGCGGGTCGTTCAAGCCGCAGAAGATGCGGGTGATGTCCACGCCCTGGGCCTTCTTGACCTTGTACATGAGTTCGCGCACGTCGGCGGGCACCGGGTTCATGCGCAGGGC
>JAGDCW010000150.1 GCA_017958305.1 Bacteroidales bacterium
ACCGAGCCTGCGCCGGAACCTTCCGCCGAAACAGAACCCGAACCGGAAGCCATCGAACCCGAACCGGAGCCGGAAGCCATCGAGCCCGAACCGGAGCCTTCCGTGGAACCGGACACCGAATCTGCGCCGGAACCCGCCTCGGAAAAGGCCGCTCCCCAGTCGCTGGCCGACTATTACGAACAGCAGCGCGGACAGGACACCTTGCAGCAGTCGCTGGGCAGCCGGCAGCATACCGACTTGCAGCGGAGCATGAGCCTGAACGACCGTTTCCGCTACCAGCGTGAACTTTTCGAGGGCGACAATGCCCTGATGAACGAGGTGTTGACGGCCCTGGCCGACATGCCTTCCTACGACGAGGCCCTGGCCATGCTGCGGGTGGATTTCGCCTGGGACGAGGAACAGCCTGCCGTGACCGACTTCTACGCCATGTTGCAACAGTATTATTCCTGATCGGATATGGCAAAACTCTATCTGGTACCGACCCCGGTGGGGAATATGGAGGATATCACCCTGCGTGCGCTCAAAGTGCTGCGCGAGGCCGATCTGATCCTGGCCGAAGACACCCGGACCAGCTCGCATCTGCTCAGTCATTACGATATCCACACCCCGATGCTGTCGCATCACAAATTCAACGAGCACCAGACCGTCGAGCAGTTTGCCCGGCGCATCGAGGCAGGGGAGAATGTCGCCCTGATCACCGACGCCGGCACTCCGGGCATCTCCGATCCGGGTTTCCTGCTGGTGCGGGAGTGCGTCGCCCTGGGCGTCGAGGTGGAGTGCCTGCCGGGAGCCACTGCGCTGATTCCCGCCGTGGTGGTCTCGGGACTGCCCAACGACCGCTTTTTCTTCGAAGGCTTCCTGCCGCAGAAAAAAGGCCGGCAGACCCGTCTCAAGGCCCTGGCCTGCCTGCCGGTGACCTTCGTGCTGTACGAGTCGCCCTACCGGGTCGTGAAGACCCTGCAACAGCTGGCCGAGTGTTGCGGTGCGGAGCGCCGGGCCTCGGTCTCGCGCGAAATCAGCAAGAAATTTGAGGAGACCTGCCGCGGCACCCTCTCCGAACTGATACTTCATTTCACCCAGAACGAACCTCGCGGCGAGTTTGTCATTTGCGTAGCCGGCCGGGAGGAGGAATAAAAGCCTATGGAGCAGAAAACCGTCATCCCAGAGGAGAGTCTGGAAAAAACCCTGTTGGTGGGCCTCATCACCCCGCAGCAGGACGAGAACAAGAGCCGGGAATACCTCGACGAGCTGGCTTTCCTGGCCGAAACGGCCGGGGCGCGTCCCGTCAAACGGATCGTCCAGCGGCTGGACAGCCCCAATCCCCGCACCATGGTGGGACCGGGCAAGCTGCAGGAAATCAAGAACTATGTCGATGAGAACGAAATCACGTTAATCATCTTCGACGACGACTTGACGGCCAAGCAGCACAAGAATCTGGATGATTTTCTGAAAGTCAAGATATTGGATCGTACCAGCTTGATCCTCAATATTTTTGCCGACCGGGCGAAGACGGCCCACGCCAAGACCCAGGTGGAGCTGGCCCAATACCAGTATTTCCTGCCCCGTCTGACCCGCCTGTGGACCCATCTGGAACGGCAGCGGGGCGGTGGCGGCGTCAACCTGCGCGGTCCGGGTGAGACCCAGATCGAGACCGACCGCCGTATCGTCCTGGACAAGATTGCCCAGCTCAAGCGCGAACTGCAGCGCATCGACAAGCAGAAGACCGTCCAGCGCAGCAACCGCGGCAAGATGGTGCGGGTGGCGCTGGTGGGCTACACCAATGTGGGCAAGTCCACGCTGATGAATGTCCTGAGCAAGTCGGAGGTGTTTGCCGAAAACAAGCTTTTCGCCACGCTCGACACCACGGTGCGCAAGGTCATCATCGACAACCTGCCTTTCCTGCTTTGCGACACGGTCGGTTTCATCCGCAAGCTGCCGCACGACCTGATCGAATCCTTCAAGTCCACCCTGGACGAAGTGCGCGAGGCCGACCTGCTGCTTCATGTGGTGGACATCTCCCATCCCGATTTCGAGGAGCAGATCGAGGTGGTGAACCGCACGCTCGAGGAGATTCATGCCCAGGACAAACCCATCATCTTGGTATTCAACAAGATCGATGCTTTCACCTATACGCCCAAGGATCCCGACGACCTCACGCCGGTGACCCGCGAGAACCTTTCGCTCGAGGATTTAAAGAAGACCTGGATGTCGCGCATGAACCAGGATAATTGTATCTTTGTCTCGGCAACGGAAAAGGCCAACATGGAGGCTTTCAAGCAGCTCATCTACGACAAGGTGCGGGAGATCCATGTGACCCGTTTCCCCTACAATGATTTCCTCTTCCAGAAATACGACTCCTTGGGCGAAGAACAGAGTATTGACTGACAATAATTCAAACAACAATAGATTATGGCAAATCCTGCATTCCAGTACGCGCCGATGTTCCAGCTCGGCAAAGATGAGACGGAGTATTACCTCCTGACCAAAGACTATGTCTCTGTAAGTGAGTTTGAAGGCCATCCTATCCTGAAGGTGGAGAAGGAGGGGCTGACGGCCATGGCCCATGCCGCCTTCCGCGATGTGTCTTTCCTGCTGCGTCGCAGCCACAACGAGCAGGTGGCCAAGATCCTGGCCGATCCCGAGGCCAGCGAGAACGACAAATATGTGGCCCTGACGTTCCTACGCAACGCCGAAGTGTCGGCCAAGGGCAAACTGCCGCTTTGCCAGGACACGGGCACGGCCATCATCCACGGCGAGAAAGGCCAGCAGGTCTGGACCGGCTTCTGCGACGAAGAGGCCCTGTCGCTGGGTGTTTACAAGACTTATACCGAGGAGAACCTGCGCTATTCGCAGAATGCGCCCCTGTCGATGTACGAAGAGGTGAACACGCGCTGCAACCTGCCGGCCCAGATCGACATCGAGGCCGTCGAGGGCATGGAATACCACTTCCTGATGGTGACCAAGGGTGGCGGCTCGGCCAACAAGACCTACCTGTATCAGGAGACCAAGGCACGCATCCAGAACGAGGGCACGTTGATTCCCTTCCTCGTGGAAAAGATGAAGACACTGGGCACCGCTGCCTGCCCGCCCTACCATATCGCCTTTGTCATCGGCGGCACCTCCGCGGAGACCAATTTAAAAACGGTGAAGCTCGTTTCCACCAAATATCTCGAAAATCTGCCCACCGAAGGCAACGAGGG
>JAGDCW010000151.1 GCA_017958305.1 Bacteroidales bacterium
GACCTCAACAGCCCCGGTGCCAACCAGACCGGTCTGATTCAGCTGGAACGCCAGCCCCAAAAAGACATGACAGCGTTTGATGTGATTGTCCGCGAAGGCGAGAGCATCCAGGCAGCCATCGAGAAGGCCCCCCAAAGCCCCGAAAAGCCTTTCAAGATATTCATCAGCAAAGGCACCTACCATCAGAAAGTTATCATAGACCGGCCCAACATCGTGCTGGTGGGCGAAGACCGCGACAACACAATCATCACCTTGGCCGAGACCGCCCAAACCCGACAGATCACCGAATATCACGGCAAGAGCGTAGGCAACGGAGTGATTGTGCTGCAGGAAGGCGCCGACGACTGCGTGATCAGCGGCCTGACGGTCTATAACACCTACGGCACCACCGTCGAACCCGGCAACACCACCCACCAGATGGCCGTCTTCGGACGCGCCACCCGCACCATAGTCATCAACAGCAACATCTGGGCCGACGGCAACGACGCCCTCTCGCTCTGGGCTCCCGGCAGCAACGGCATGTACTACCATGCCGACCTCTACCTGCGCTGCCCCGGTGTGGACTTCCTCTGCCCACGTGGCTGGTGCTATGCCACCCGCTGCCGCTTCTACGGCGACAGCCGGGCCATCATCTGGCACGACGGCCGCGGCGACAAGGACAAGAAGCTGGTCATCACCAACTCCAGTTTCGACGCCAAGACACCCACGCCCCTGGGCCGCTACCACCACGACGCCCAGTTCTACCTGATCAACTGCAAGCTTTCGGACAAGATCCTGGATTCCAACATCAGCTACGCCTACACCGACAAGGTGCTGGATCCCTGCCCTTGGGGACAACGCACCTATTACTACAACTGCACCCGTGACGGCGGCCATAGCGGCTGGCTCCGCAACAATCTCGACCAGTCGCCCGGCAACCCGCCCTTCCACGCCATCACAGCGCTGTGGACCTTCTCCGGGCGCTGGGATCCCGAACAGCACATCCGCGACCTCTGGCCTGTTTTGGCTTACTAATCATCATACACACAACAATATGAACAATTCAAGAATTATCAAGGCAATGCTGGCATCGTTGATGCTGCTTGCCGTCATGAGCATCCGTGCTCAGGAAGAAAACGGATTTCGAAGCATCAATGTAAAGACAGACTTCACGGAAAACGGCTTCAGCTGGTTCAACAAGGCCGAACTCCTGGCCGCCGGCAACAGCGAGAAACACAATGCCATGACCATCGGCTGGGGCGGCATCGGAACCCTGTGGGGACGTACCGCCCTGACGGTCTATGTGGCCGAGAAGCGCTATACCAAACAATTCCTGGACAAGTCGCAGTACTTCACCGTAATGGCCTTTGGCCCCGACGCCAACCGGATAATGCGCTACATGGGGACACAAAGCGGTCGAGACGGCGACAAGGCTACCGCACTCGGACTCCACACGGCCTTTACAGAGAACGGCACGCCCTACTACACCGAAGCCGTCCTGGTGATAGAATGCAAGACCATGTATGCAGCACCCTTCGACCCTCAGTACTTCAAAAGCGAGGTCCCGCAAAACCAGTATCGCAATTTCCCGGCCGGCGTTCACACCATGTACATCGGCGAGGTGGTCAATGCCTGGACCAGATAGCAGGCAACCGAAAAATAATTGATTTGCTATTTGTGCTTTTACACAAAAGCATTATCTTTGCACCGCTTTTTCAGAAAGCAACAAGGTCGGACTCGCTAGCTCAGTAGGTAGAGCACATCCCTTTTAAGGATGGGGTCTTGGGTTCGAGCCCCAAGCGGGTCACCTGAAACAGAAGAAGGCACCGGAAACAGTGCCTTCTTTCATTTTATACAATCCCGTCCAAACTAGTCATACAGCCGGATCCATTCGTAGCCATTGCCCGTCGAATCCATGTACTTGACAAAATCCTCGAACTTGATGTTGAGCGAAGCGCGGTTGTCGTTGGGATGGAACGACAGGTGGGTGTAACCCTTCAAAGCCTCGTCCAAGAAGACATAGACATGATGCTCGCGGTCATTCAGCAGACCAAAAGGGCTCACCGAACCGGGGCGCAGGCCCAGATAGCGCTCCATGCGCTGCTCGGAGGCAAAACTCAGCTTGCCCTGATGCAAAAGCTGCTCCAGGTCGTGAATAGCCAGGTTGTGGTCGCACTGGAAGATGACCAGGTAGTGGCGGTTGCCCTTGTGGTTGCGGAAGAACAAGTTCTTGCAGTGGGTACCAGGCAGTTCGGCCCAGTAAGGCCTGCCCTCTTCGATGGTGGCCGCCGCCGGATGCTCCGTATAGGAATAGGAGATGCCCAAGCGGTCCAAAGTCTCGTAAACAACGCTTTGTCCTATCATAGTGCCTGAAAACTTTCGAAAGTGCGAAGATAATCATTATATTTGTCCCTTGAACAAAAACCTAGCATCAGCATGAACTCGAAGAAAACCTTTCGCCTGACCGCCCTGCTGTGGGCCGTCCTGACAGCCATCACCACATTGACGAGCCTGCAGGCCCAGAACCTCGCCTCGATGACCTGGGGCGATATCTGTGCCGGCAAAATGGGCAGTGAATGGTACGGCAGCGGCGAAGCTATGGAAATCGCCAACATCGTGCTCTATGTCCAGAAAGCCAACGGCGGCTGGATGAAGAACGACCAGATCCACCAGCTCACCAACGCCGAGCAGGACGCCCTTCACAACAAACGCAACGAGCATTCATGCCTGGACAACGGCGCCACGACCATGGAAATGCGCTTCCTGGCCAAAGTCTGGCAGCAGACCCAGGTCGAGGAATACCAAGAAGCCTTCCTGCGAGCCTTGAACATGATTTTCCAGGCTGAGAAAAAGTGCGGCGGCTGGTCGCAATACTGGCCCCTGTCGGGCGGCGGCAGCTACCAAGACTATATCACCTTCAACGACGACCTGATCACCAACGTACTGAAACTCCTGCGCGACATTGCCGACAACAAGGGCGATTTCAAGGACATCACCACCGAGGCCGCCCGCGAGCGTTGCCGTCGTGCCTTCGACAAAACCATCGACATGATCATCCGTTGCCAGGTCGACGACAACGGCACTCCGGCTGCCTGGTGCGCCCAGCACGACACCACCACCCTGCTGCCCGCCGAAGGTCGTCCCCACGAACTGCCCTCCATCAGCGGCTACGAATCGGCCGCCCTGCTCTCGTTCCTGATGAGCATCGACCATCCATCGGCCGAGCTGCAGCAGACCATCCATACAGCCATTGCCTGGCTCGACGCCCACAAGATTCCCGGCAAAGCCATCGAAGACTTCACCAACGCCCAAGGCGAGAAAGACCGCCGCATCATCGACAAAGCCGGCAGCGCCATCTGGGGCCGCTTCATCCAGCTGGGCGGCGAGACGGGGGCAGCCACCTACCAGGCCTTCTTCAACAAACTGCAGCGACGCGGCAAGAGCCGCTCCTACACCACCGGCGGCAAGACCTACACCTACAGCGAGTATGAGATTGCCACCACCTCCTACAATCCCGACATGGCCTACCAGCCCATCTACGCCATCTACGACGATCAGCTCCAGCATCTTTACTACCGTTTTCTGTATCATTTCGAAGACAGCGATCCGGTCGTCGACAGCAAAGGCCTTGAGATCGTCACTTCGCTCAACGCCCTGCGCCGCCGCAGCTACCAGTTCCTGGGCAGCTGGTGCCTGGGCACCATCCAGACCGAATACCCCGCCTGGAAGCAGCGCATCGCCCAGGAATCGGAAGGCGAAGGCTATCTGACCTACGAACTCAACTCGGGCAGCTATACCGAGAGCCAGACCAGCGGCAACACCGTCACCTACTCCTTCGACGACGGCCTGCGCATTTCCAACACCGGAAATAAAGGCTACTCAAGTGGACTGTCGTCCATCAAGGCCATCAAGTATTCCTCCGGCGTCGGTTACACCATCTTGCTGCCCTCGGGCATGAAAGTCTCGAAAATCAAGTTCTACGGCTACGACAACTATAGCGACGGCGACTCCTACATCAGCCAGTGCAACGGCAAGAGCTACAGCTCGGGCACCTATGTCTTCCCGGCCAAGGACGCAGCCGGCAATGCCAAGCTGGTGAGCCACACCATAGAATTTGCCACCCCCGCACAAAACAGCATCAGCTTCACGCTTGGCGGCAAACAATGCGGTCTGGCCATCACCCTCTTTGTCAAAGACCCGGCCAGCGGCCTGGAGCAGCCGGTCAATATCGAAACCAGAAACGGCAAATACCTGCGCGACGGGCAGCTCATCATCGTCCGTGACGACAAAGAATACAATCTGAAAGGATCACCCATCAAATAACAACCCATGAGCGACGACAAGAAGATCATATTCTCGATGGTGGGCGTCAGCAAGCAGTTCCCGCCCCATAACCAGGTACTCAAGGACATCTACCTCTCGTTCTTCTACGGCGCCAAGATCGGCATCATCGGCCTGAACGGTTCGGGCAAATCGACCCTGATGAAGATCATCGCCGGCATCGAGAAAGAATACCAGGGCGAAGTGATCTTCTCGCCCGGCTACTCGGTGGGCTACCTGGAGCAGGAGCCCCGCCTCGACCCCGACAAGACCGTCAAGCAGGTGGTCATGGAAGGCGTGCAAAGCATCGTCGATACGCTGGCCGAATACGAGGAGATCAACCAGAAGTTCGGTCTGCCCGAATACTACGAAGACCCCGACAAGATGGAACAGCTGTTCGCCCGCCAGGCCGAGCTGCAAGACCAGATCGACGCCACCGACGCCTGGAACCTCGACACCCGGCTGGAGAAGGCTATGGACGCCCTGCGCTGTCCGCCCGACGACCAGCCCGTCACCACCCTTTCGGGCGGCGAACGCCGTCGTGTGGCGCTGTGCCGCCTGCTGCTCCAGCAGCCCGACGTGCTGCTCCTGGACGAGCCCACCACCCATCTGGACGCCGAATCCATCGACTGGC
>JAGDCW010000152.1 GCA_017958305.1 Bacteroidales bacterium
GCCTGCCCGCCCTCAGCGACGAGGCCTTGCAGTCGTTCACGACGCCTTCGACGGCCGCCAGCTATGTCCTGGGAGCCGACGGCGACAAGACCTGTTTCTATGAAGACTACAGCCAGGCAGCCAAACTCATCTGCCTGGGTCTGACACCTGCCAGCGCCGGCTCTTTGAACGGTGATGCCAAGACGCTGATTGCCAATACGCTGGGCTATCTTTCCAACGGCAGTGCCTTTGTCGCACCCGACTTTGTCATCGACGGCGAAGGCCGGGCCATCGTCGCCACGGCCGATGAATTGCGTGCCGCACTGGCCTACGACTTTGCCCCGCTCAATCTGAGTGAGTCGGTCATCCTGCTCAAGGGCGGTCAATACAATATGAGCGGTGCCACCTATGGTCAGGGCAAGATCACTCTTCAGCCCTACGACGACCAGCCTGTCACCATCGTGGGCCATCTCTCGCCCGCCAACCAGTTGGACATGACCTCGCTCACGTTCAAAAACCTGACTTTCACCACCGATGTTGAGCAACCCCTGATGGCCGTCACGGCCCCCAAATCTTCCGTCTCCGACGGTATCTATTGGGAAGGCTGCCGCATCGACGGTTATCCTACCTTGCTGCAGGTGGCCGGCGACAGCATCTGCCTGCAGACCGCCTCTGTCAGGAAATGCCGCCTGAACAGTCCACAGAGCAACCGGGCCTATGTCGATTATGGCACGCAACCGATGGCCGTCGCCTGCATCGTTTTCGATGAAAATGTCTTCGATACCTTCCTGGGTAGGAGCCTTGTCGATTGGAACACGCCCGCCTACGCCTTGCCGGTGGAGGAGGGCAAGGAAGAACCGGTCATTCGCCTCGAATTGACCCATAACTCATTTTTTGAAATTGGAGGCGGGTCTTGCGTCAATATGTTGGCCAGACCGACCCATGATTCTGTCTATGTCGAGATTGACAACAACTTGTTTTTCAACATATCGGCTTTAGATGTACTTGTTTCCGCCCCTCAGGTCAGACTCGCTTCAGACTCGGTTGTCTGTCTCCGTTCCGAGCACAACGTGTTGTGTCTGTTCGAACCTTATGAACTCACTTATGATGCACTTGTCAGAGACGAACTGCGACAGGATTTCGATCATGCCGGAATCGGTCTCAGCACCGACGAATTGGCCACCATCGAAACACAGAAGACCATTTCCAAGCTCTCGCCCCTGTTCACCGCCGGCAAGAACCGCAGTTATGTCGGTTCGATCCTCTCCTACGAAGAGCGCACCGAGCCCATGGTGATGGCCGTCCACAACGTGCCTGAGTTCAAGACCGCCCTGGATATCGCCATCGGAGGCGATGTCATCGAGCTCTACACCCAGCAGCCCTACGACGAGGCCGACACGCTCCGCTACGGCGAGTATGGCGTCTATGCCCTGGGTCTGGGCGGCTTCAGCTATCCCGCCACCGGCGGCCGGCTCACCATCCGCGCCGCCGAAGGCCAGCATCCCGTGCTGTTCGGCCGGATCACCCCCAACAACAATGCCAAGCTCGACGCCCTGGTCATCGACGGCCTCACCTTCGCCGACCAGGCCGGCTTCCCCAACTTCGACGACGAAAACGCCGGTCCGTTCTACTTTACCTCGGCCGCCGACATCGCCCAGTTCCGCGTTGTCCATTGCACCTTCGAGAACCTGCAGAACCAGCGCCTGTTCCGCACCAACGCCTGTGCAGGCCTGAACCTGGGCGAAGTGCGCTTCGACTTCAACCGCTTCGAAAACCACGGCGGCACGATGCCCGACGGACAGGTGGGCGCCGCCCACTTCTTCCAGCTGGCCGACCGCAGCGACTATACGCTCGGCCGCTTCATCTTCACCGAGAATGTCGTGTCCAACTTCCACGGCAGCCAGCTGTTCAACCTGTCGCGCACGGGTTCGCAGCGCGACTCGTCCATCGTCATCGACATCAGCCACAACCTGTTCTACAAGCTGGGTGGCAATGCCAAGGACCAGTACCGCAACTTCTTGGAATTCAACAAGACACCTGCGGGCTGCTCGGTCGATGTCAACATCTCCGACAACTTGTTCTACAAGCGCTGGAGCGATGTCAACAAGCCCATCTGCCAGCTGGCCCTCTACGACACGGCCGGTGTGAAGAGCTCGCACATCGTCTTGGCCCGCAACTACTACGAGGGCGACTACTATCCCGCCGGCCAGGCCAACACCTTCGGTGCCAACCCGGTCTCCAATTCGGTGGCCGAGGATGCCGTGCTCTGCAACCTCATCCAGACCAGCGGCGATGTGGTCGTGGACCGCGACCAGCCGCTCACGTGGGAGGAACTGGGCATCGAGGACGGTGTCTTTGCCGACGAGGAGGCGCTGCTCATCAGCCAGCAGTCGCCCCTGTTCACGGCCGGCACCCAGGGCTCTGCCATCGGACCCAGGATTTGCTACGGCATTGCAGATGCCCTGCATAGCGTCGAGGCAGCGGCCACGGCCGATGTCTATGCCGACCGGGGCAGCCTCTGGATACGTAGCGGACAGGCCGCCCGCCTGCAAGTCTATACGCTCGCCGGACAGGCGGTGGTCGACACCCGGATACCGGCCGGATCGAGCCGCGTCGAGGGCCTGCCGGCAGGTCTCTATGTGGTCAGGGTCGGAGCCTCGGCCGCCAAGGTCTTGCTGAGGTAGTTTTTCTAAAAGAAAAAATAACTTCAAAAGGCTTGTTCTTACCAGTTTGTGATTGTACTTTTGCAGCCGGAAAAAACCAACAGAATTATCATATGGCAACTATCGTAATCATGCCCAAACAAGGGCAATCCGTAGAAAGTTGTATCATCGCTTCCATCAAGAAGAAGGGTGATAGCGTGAAAAAAGGCGACATCATTTTCTCCTACGAGACCGACAAGGCCTCCTTCGAGGAGGAGTCTCCCGTGGACGGTGTCGTGCTGGAATGTCTCTATAACGAGGGGGACGAAGTGCCTGTCCTGACCAATGTGATGGCCATCGGACAGCCCGGTGAGGATGTTTCGGCCCTGATGGCCGGCGGCGCCGCTCCTGCCGCCGCTCCTGCCGCCGAGGCACCTGCCCCTGCCGCCCCTGCCGCTGAAGCACCCAAAGCCGAAGCCCCCAAGGCCGAAGCACCCAAGGCCGCCGAAGCACCCGCCGCTCCCGCAGCCGCCCCGAAGGCCGCTCCCACGGGCGAGACGTTCGCTTCACCCCGTGCCCGCCATCTGGCCGAAAAAGAAGCCCTCAACCTGAAGGACATCGCCGGCAGCGGCCCTCACGGACGCATCATCGAACGCGATGTCCAGGCAGCCGTGGAGGCTCGTCCCAAGATGACCGCCCTGGCCAAGGAAGTGGCCCGCGAAACGGGCATGCAGCCCACCGCCGGATCCGGTCTGGCCGGCACGGCCAAGGCTGCCGACATCAAGGCGGTGCCCAACGCTGTCTATGGCTGTGACTACGAAGACAAGAAACTGAGCAACATGCGCAAGATCATCGCCAAGTCGATGCACGCCTCCCTGCAGAATTCGGCCCAGCTCACCCACCATCTGGGAGCCGACGCCCGCCGCATGATGGAGCTGCGCAAGAAATGCAAGAAAGCCATGGAAGCCGGCACGCTCACGGCCAACATCACCCTGAACGACATGGTCTGCTACGCCGTCATCAAGGCCCTGAAGCAGTTCCCCAATGTCAACTCCCACTTCCTGGGCGAGTCGATGCGCCTGTTCAACAAAGTGCACCTGGGTGTGGCCGTCGATACCGACCGCGGCCTGATGGTGCCCGTTGTGCGCAATGCCGACGATCTGAGCATCGTGGGCCTGTCCAACCAGCTCAAGACCCTGGCCGAGGCCTGCCGCAAAGGCGGCATCGATCCCGACCTGCTCAGCCCCGAAGCCGCATCCTTCACCGTTTCCAACCTGGGCAACTACGGTGTGGAAATCTTCACCCCGGTCATCAACCTGCCGCAGTCGGCCATCCTGGGTGTCAACACCATCGTGCCCCGTCCCAAGGACCTGGGCGGCGGTGTCTATGCCTTCGTGCCCTACATCGGCCTGAGCCTCACCTACGACCACCGTGCCCTGGACGGCGGCGAGGCCACCCGTTTCCTCAAGCAGATTGCCGTCGAAATCGAGAATCTGCAACTCGACATCTTCTGATTTTAAACGTACGCGATCATGTATAATCTAGCAATCATCGGCGGCGGTCCCGCCGGCTACGTGGCTGCCGAACGCGCCGGTCACAAAGGTTTAAGTGTCATCCTGTTCGAGAAGAACAGCATGGGCGGTGTCTGCCTCAACGAGGGCTGTATCCCCACCAAGACGCTGCTCTACAGCGCCAAGACTTACGACAACGCCGTGCACGGCGACAAATACGGTGTCTTCGCCGAGAAAGTCAGCTACGACTTCGGCAAGATCATGGCCCGCAAGAACAAAGTGGTCAAGAAATTGGTCTCGGGTGTCGAAGGCGCCATGAAGATGAACCACGTCACCGTGGTCAAGGGCGAAGCCTTCATCCAGGGCCGCAGCCCCAAGGGCATTGAAATCACCTGCAACGGCGAGAGCTACCTGTCCGAGAACCTGCTGCTCTGCACCGGTTCCGAGGCTTCCGTGCCTCCCATCCCCGGTCTGAAGGAAGCCGGCGACATCGTCGTCACCAACCGCGAAATCCTGCAGCTCGCCGAGCAGCCCAAGGAATTGGTCATCATCGGCGGCGGTGTCATCGGCATGGAATTCGCCTCCTTCTTCAACAGCCTGGGCACCAAGGTGACCGTGGTCGAAATGCTGCCCGAGATCCTCGGCGGCCTCGACTATGAAATCTCCGCCATGCTGCGCGACATCTACGCCAAGAAGGGCGTCAACTTCTTCCTGCAGGCCAAGGTGGTCAAGATCGAAGGCAACGAAGTCTTCTTCGAGAAAGACGGACAGCTGCAGTCGGTCAAGGGCGACAAGATCCTGCTCAGTGTCGGCCGCCGTGCCGTCACCAAGGGCTTCGGCCTCGAGAATCTCGGCGTCGCCGTCGAACGCGGCGTCAAGGTCGACGAGAAGATGCGCACCAACGTGCCCGGCGTCTTTGCCGCCGGCGACATCACCGGTTTCAGCCTGCTGGCCCATACCGCCTCGCGCGAAGGCGAAGTGGTGGTCAACAACCTGACCGGCCGCGAAGACCACATGCGCTACGATGCCATCCCCGGCGTGGTCTATACCAACCCCGAAGTGGCCGGCGTGGGCCTGACCGAAGAACAGGCCAAGGCCAGGAAGATCGCCTACAAGGTGGCCAAGCTGCCGATGGCCTTCTCGGGCCGTTTCGTCGCCGAAAACGAAGGCGGCAACGGTCTGTGCAAGGTGCTGGTGGGCGAAAAGTACAACGAGGTGCTGGGTGTCCACCTGCTGGGCAACACCTCGAGCGAGATGATCTGCGCCGCCTGCATGGCCATCGAGCAGGAACTCACGCTCAAGGAAATGCAGGAGATCGTCTTCCCGCATCCGACCGTCAGCGAAATCATGAAGGAAACCAGTTTCAGTCTGTAATCGTCAAAAACAAAATACTATGCCAAAATCCATCTACATCGATCCCAAAGAGGTTCGTAAGCCGGGGCAGATCAAAATCGCTCCGATTCCTGTCATGCAGTACAAGAACAGCATGGCTGACGAATTAAAAGAAGGCAATTTCAAGAAGGAAGACCTGGTACGCATCTATCGCGACATGGCTTTCATCCGTGAGTTCGAGACCATGCTGAACCTGGTCAAGACCACGGGCGGCTACAACGGCGTGGCCTACAACAACCCGGGTCCGGCCCACCTGTCGGCCGGTCAGGAAGCTGCCGCCGTCGGTATGGCCTACATGCTCGACACCGACGACTTCATCTTCGGTTCCCACCGCAGCCATGGCGAAATCCTGGCCAAGGGCCTGCGCTCGATCGAAATCCTCCCCGACAAGGAACTCAAGAAAGTCATGGAAGAGTTCTGGGGCGGCGCCACGCTGGCTGTCGCCGGCAAGGGCTTCAAGGGCACGACCAAGGAACTGGGTATCCGCTTCCTCATCTACGGTGCCATCGCCGAGATCTTCGCCCGTACGACCGGTTTCAACAAGGGTCTGGGCGGCTCGATGCACACCTTCTTCACGCCTTTCGGCATCTATCCCAACAACGCCATCGTCGGCGGCTCCGGCTCGATCGCCGTGGGTGCCGCCCTCTATAAAAAGGTCAACCGCAAGAAAGGTATCGTCGTGGCCAACCTGGGCGACGGTGCCATGGCCCGCGGCCCGGTGCTCGAAGGCATGACTTTCGCCTCCATGGACCAGTTCCACACCATGTGGGAAGGTGACATGAAGGGTGGCCTGCCCGTGCTGTTCAACATCATGGACAACCAGTATGCCATGGGCGGACAGACCCGCGGCGAGACCATGGGCTACGGCTTTGCCGCCCGTCTGGGTGCCGGCTTCAACGCCGATGCCATGCACGCCGAACGCGTCGATGGTTACAACCCCCTGGCTGTCATCGATGCCTTCCGTCGCAAGAAAGCCCTCCTCGAGGCCAAGCAGGGTCCCTGCCTGCTCGACGTGGTCACCTACCGCTACAGCGGCCACTCGCCCTCCGACCAGTCGTCCTACCGCACCAAGGAGGAAATCGCCGCCTGGGAAGCCGAAGACTGCATCGTCGCCTACGGCAAGAAGCTGATCGAGGCCGGCCTGGCCAAGCAGAAAGACCTGGATGCCATCCAGACCAAGGTCAAGGACACCATCTTCGAAATGTACAAGCTGGCCATCGACGAGGAAGTTTCCCCCCGTATGGACCTGGTCAAGGACAACGAACTGCTGGGCGACATGATGTTCTCCAACCAGAGCATCGACTCCCTGAGCACGGCCAAGCCCGATGTGAACCATCCGATGGAAGAGAATCCGCGTGTCAAGAGCATCGCCGGCAAGACCCGCTTCTATGTCGATGCCGAAGGCAAGCCCGTCAGCAAAATGAAAATGTACAACATCAAGGACGGTATCTTCGAAGCCATCATCGACCGCTTCTACAAGGACGCCTCCCTGGTGGCCTACGGTGAAGAGAACCGCGAA
>JAGDCW010000153.1 GCA_017958305.1 Bacteroidales bacterium
AGAAAATGTCGTAGAAAAAACGCAGGAAGCATCACAGAAAACAACGTAGATAGCATCGTAGAAAAAATATCTACGACGCGAGCAAAAATTGCATGCTGTGTCGGAAAAGATGTCGGAAAGAAGTCGGAAAAGATGGCGGGGCGAAATCGGATCGGGACAGAATCGGATCGGAAGAAATTTTTTTCAAAAAATTTTTTGCCGTTAGCAGGGGCTTTGCGCTATGTTTTGGCGTCCGACTGAAGAATCGGACAGGGCGGAATTTGCCGATTCAAGAATCGGATTCTTGCTTTGCGGGCAGTTGTGAGGATATTCCTCCCGGCCAACCCCGTAGTAGCCCGGCGCCGTCAGCTTCTGCAGGCCCGAAGGGCGAAGCTGCAAAAACCGGCAGCACCATGAGAAAGCCCCGGTTGGCAGGATGGAAAAAAAGATGTAATTTTGGGCTTCAAATCTGAAGCTATGCGTATCGTACTAATCGGCTATGGCAAAATGGGCCATGAAATAGAGAAGGTCGCTTTGAGCCGCGGCCACGAAATAGTCTGTACCATCGATGTCGACACCCAGGACCGTTTCGAAAGCCAGGCTTTCCTGACGGCCGACCTGGCCATAGAGTTTACCGGCCCTGAGACAGCCTACGGCAACTATCTGAAATGCTTCGCCGCCGGCCTGCCCGTGGTGTCGGGCTCCACTGGCTGGCTGGAAAAGATGCCCCAGGTGAAGCAGGCCTGCCAGCAAGGTCAAACCTTTTTCTACGCTTCCAATTTCAGCCTGGGCGTGAACCTGATGTTTGCGCTCAACCGCTATTTGGCAGAGAAGATGAATGCCTTCCCGCAGTACAATGTCAGCATGAAGGAGATCCACCATACCCAGAAACTGGACGCGCCGAGCGGCACGGCCGTGACGCTGGCCGAAGACGTCATCGCCCGGCTCGACCGCAAGACAGGCTGGGTGAACCAGGCTACCGAGGATCCCGCTCAGATCGGCATCGTGTCGCAGCGCATCGGCACCACGCCGGGCTATCACGAGGTGGTCTATGACAGCGAGGTGGACACCCTGACCATCACCCACAATGCCAAGAACCGCACCGGACTGGCCCTGGGCGCCGTGCTGGCAGCCGAATTCACCCTGGGCAAACATGGTTTCCTGGGCATGCAGGACCTGCTGGGATTCTGATGGGAGAATTAAATTGGAATGAAAAACGACACGCTCGATATGAAAAAATCCGATAACAACCGTTTCAAGGCATCGGCCGGCCAATGGATCCGCTTCGGCCTCTGGGCGCTGGTCTTCTGCCTGGTGGCCCTGTGGACCCGCAGTGGGTGGTGGTTGCTGCCCCTGCCCTTTGCCTTCGACCTGTTCATCACCCGTTTTCTGCCTTGGTTTTTCTGGCGGAAATGGAAGAACAAGACCCTGCGCACCCTCATGGACTGGGTGGATGCCATCGTTTTCGCACTGGTGGCAGTGTATTTCGTGTTCCTGCTGCTATTCCAGAACTACCAGATTCCTTCGTCTTCGCTGGAGAAATCTTTGCTGGTGGGCGATTTCCTGATTGTGAACAAGGCCAGCTATGGGCCGCGCATGCCCATGACCCCGCTGTCTTTCCCGCTGGCGCAGCACACGATGCCCCTGGTGGGCGGCAAGTCCTATATCGAGAAACCGCAGTGGCCTTATCGCCGTATTGCCGGCCTGGGGCGGGTGGAACGAGGCGACATTGTCGTGTTCAACTTCCCGACGGGCGACACGGTGGCGCTCAACATGCAGAACCCCGACTATTACACCATCTGCTATTCGCTCATGCAGGAGCGGCAGATGAGCCGCAGCCAGGCGGCCGCCTATGTGCGTCAGCACCAGGAAATCTTCGGCCCTGTCATCTGGCGGCCGGTGGATCGGCGCGAAAACTATGTGAAACGTTGTGTGGGCCTGCCGGGCGACAGTTTGCAGATAATAGACAACCAAGTGTATGTGAACGGTGAGCCTTTGCCCGATGCGCCGGGAGTGCAATACAATTATTTTGTGCAAACCCGTGGCGGTCAGATTTCCGAGCGGCAGTTCGAGCAATGGGGCGTGAGCCGCGACGACAGGCTGATGTTGGCCGAGAACAACCTTGTGGGTTCCTTGCTGGGTTTTGCCCAGGCGGGAGACGGCCAGCACCGGGTGATTTATCATTTTCCGGCCACGGCCGAAGTGATAGAGCGTGTCAGGAAGGCTCCCAACATCCAGGATGTGAAGATAGAGAAGGCCCGGATTGGCGACTATTCGCTGGGTGGCTATGTCTTCCCTTTGGATGGGCGTGTTGATTGGACTCGCGACGATTTCGGCCCCCTGTGGATACCGGCCAAGGGTGCCACCATCCCGCTTGACGAGCGCAACGAGATACTCTACGGCCGGGCCATCCGCTGTTACGAAGGCCACCAACTGGAGCGTCGCGGCATGCAATACTTCCTGGACGGCGAGCCGGCCGACACCTATACTTTCTCGATGGACTACTACTGGATGATGGGCGACAACCGGCACAACTCGGCCGATTCGCGCTATTGGGGCTTTGTGCCCGAAGACCATGTGGTGGGCCGTCCCATGCTGGTGTGGCTGTCGCTTGACAAAGACAAGGCTTGGTTTCACGGCAAGATCCGCTGGAACCGTTTCTTCAAAAAAGCCCGATAAGCCTTCCCCCATGTCCGAGGTCCTGATGACGACGGCCTATTTTGCGCCGGTTTCCTACTATGCCTTCCTGTTGCGGGCCGACCGGGTCTGCATCGAACAGTGCGAGCACTACCACAAGCAGAGCTGGCGCAACCGCTGCCTCTTGTCGGCGGCCAACGGACCGATAGCCCTCACCGTGCCCGTGGAAAAGGAAAACGACCAGGACATCCGCCAGGTGCGCATCACGGAAAAGGACAACTGGCGTCACCGTCATTGGCAAAGCCTGGCCTCGGCCTATCAGTCATCGCCTTTTTTCGAGTACTACGAGGACGATCTGCGTCCTTTGGTCGAAGAACCCTGTCGGCCTTTCCTGTTCGATTTCAACGAGGCCATCCGGCAGAAAATCTGTGAACTGCTGGATATTCGGACGCCGGTTGCCCTGACGGAGGATTACAAGGCCGACTATCAAAGCTGTGACAACCTGACAGACTTGCGCGAGGCGATACATCCCAAGCGCGATTTCCGGCTGCTGCCCGGCTATGCGCCCCGGCCGTACACCCAGGTTTTCGATGCCAGATTCGGTTTCCAACCCGAACTATCCATTTTGGATCTGTTGTTCAATATGGGCCCCGAGTCGCTGCTCGTGCTGCGCGACAGTCTGCCCGCCCCGAAGACCGAAGCCCTATGAAAGAAGAAATCAGGACATTGGCCAATCAAATCCGCGTTGTGCGCCAGTCTTGCGAGGGCGAGGTCTGCTGCTGCGGATTTGCCATAGGCGCCGGCACCCGCGATGAAAAAGACAGCGAGCAAGGCATCGCCCATTTCACCGAGCACATGCTCTTCAAGGGCACACCCCGGCGCAACGCCTGGCACATCCTGAACCGGATGGGGGCCGTGGGCGGCGAGATCAATGCCTACACGACCAAGGAAGAGATATTCCTCTACGCCATCTGTCTGAAAAAGGACTACGAGCGGGCCCTGGAACTGATGTGCGACATGCTGCTGCATTCCAGTTTCCCGGCCTGCGAGATCGAGAGCGAACGGGAGGTGGTGCTGGACGAGATCAATGTCTATGAGGATTCCCCCTCGGAACTCATTTACGACGATTTTGAGAAGATCCTCTACAGCCCGCATCCTTTCGGACGCAACATCCTGGGTTCGGCCGACTGCCTGGCCAGGATGGATACGGCCTCTTTTTTGGAATTCACATCCCGTTGCTTCACGACCGACCGGCTGGTGTATTTTTCCCTGAGTTCGCTGCCTGCGGCGAAGGAGTGGCGACTGATCGGCAAATACTTGGAGGATGTCCCCGACAGTTCGTCCCGCTCGGCGCTGTCGCTGCGCAGCCGGCCCGCTTTGGCCAAGGGGCTGAGGCAGACCATCGACCGGCAGACGCATCAGGCCCATGTGCTGTACGGCAACGAAGCCTACAGCCTGTTTGACGACCGCCGCCTGACCCTCTACCTGCTCAACAACCACTTGGGCGGGCCCGGCATGAACAGCCTGTTGAACAATGCGCTGCGCGAGCGTCACGGCTTGGTCTATACGGTGGAGTCGAGTATGAACTCCTACAGCGACACAGGCTTGTTCTCGATCTATTTCGGGGCCGACGCCAAGGACGTGGACCGCTGCCTGGGTATGATCGACAGGATCCTGAGGCAGTTGCGCGAGAAACCCCTGAGCAGCTATCAGCTGCAGGCGGCCAAGAAGCAACTCTACGGCCAGCTGGCCATTGCAGCCGAAAACAAGGAGTCGCAGGCCCTGGCCATGGGCAAGAGTGTGTTGTATTACAATTGTTTCGAGTCGATGGAGCAATTGTTTGCCAAGATTGAGGCGCTGCAGCCGTCCGATTTGAGGGAGGTGGCTGCAGAAGTGTTCGACCCGCAGCAGATGTCGCTGCTTATCTACCGTTGACCAGGAGGCTTGTGGCCTAATCCCGATGCATGATTTCGCTGGCCGTTTCGCGCGAGATGTAGTTGTCGTACGATTGGCATACCTCGGCCGAGAATCGCAGGGCATAGCCGATGATGCTGTCCCATGCGTCCTTGCCCAGCGTGGGCAGTTGTGAGCGGCGGATGTCGTTTTCGAGCAGGCCGAAGACGATGCCGGCATTGAAGCTGTCGCCGGCGCCCACCGTGCTCAGGGGGGTGATGGGTTGCACGGCGTAGGTGCTGTCCAGGCAAGGGGTCTGCAGCCTCACTTGCTTGGCGCCGGCGGTATAGACGAAACAGCGGGTGTGGGCGCTGATCTTGTCGCGGTAGATGGCCTGAGGGTCGTTCATTGCGTAGAGGGCCGTGAAATCGTCCTCGCTGCCGCGCAGGATGTCGGCGTAGTCGAAGTTTTCCACCAGTACGGGCGTCAGGGTGGCGGCTTCGTAGGTGTGGGATTTGCGGAAGTTGATGTCGTAGTAGATGAGGGCGCCGGCTTGGCGGGCCTGCTCGAGGAAGACTTTCATCCGGGGGCGGAGCAGGGGATTCAGGGCATAGTAGGAGCCGAACACCACGATGTCGTCGGCCCCGATGGGCGGGAACTCGCCTTGCAAGCCTTCGTAGGAATAGTCTTTGAAGAAAGTGTAGTCGGCATCGTTGTTGTCGTCGAGGAAGGCGAGCGACACGGCTGTTTTGGCGCTGGGATGCCGGTTGACATATTGGTCGGACACGCCGTTGTCCTGCATGAAGTCGCAGATGAGCCGGCCCACCCGGTCGCGGCCGACATCACTGACAAAACAGACGTTCCGTCCCAGCCGACCCAGGGAAATCATGCCGTTGAACACGCTGCCGCCCGGGGTGCCCGAAGTGGGGCGGTTGTTTTTGAAGATGATGTCGAGGATGGTCTCGCCGATGCCGATGACTTTGCGCATAGCCGTGTTGTTTTACGGCCGCTAAGGTAATACTTGACGGCTGCATTTCAAAGCGCGGAATAATTAGTACCTTTGCAACCCCAAAGTGAACTGAATGAAGACATTTGAAGAACTGGGCCTGCAGGACAGCCTGCTTAGGGCCATCGGCGAACTGGGCTTCGAGGTGCCCATGCCGGTACAGGAGGAAGTGATCCCCTATCTGCTGGGAGAGCATAACGATGTGGTGGCGCTGGCCCAGACCGGCACGGGCAAGACTGCCGCTTTCGGCCTGCCCATCTTGCAGACCATCGACCTGGGCCTGACCCGTCCCCAGGCATTGATCCTGTCTCCTACCCGTGAACTCTGTCTTCAGATTGCCGACGACTTGAAAGACTATGCCAAGTACCTGGACGATTTCCGGGTGCTGCCCGTCTATGGCGGAAGCAGCATCGAGACCCAGATCAAGGCCCTGCGCCGTGGGGTGCAGGTGATCGTGGCCACACCAGGTCGCCTGCTCGATTTGATGAACCGCGGCGTGGCCGACCTGTCGGGCGTGCGCACGGTGGTGCTGGACGAGGCCGACGAAATGCTCGACATGGGCTTCTCGGACAGCCTGAACGGCATCCTGGCCGCCGTGCCCGAAGACCGCAGCACCTTGCTCTTCTCGGCCACCATGCCCGACGAAATCGCCGAGATCGCCAAGAAGTACATGCGCCAGCCGCACGAGATCGTCATCGGCCGCAAGAACGAGAGCACTGCCACGGTGCGTCATATCTACTACATGGTGCAGGCCAAGGACAAGTACCGCACTTTGAAGCGCATCATCGACTATTATCCCAACATCTACGGCATCATCTTCTGCCGTACAAAGGTAGATACGCAGGAAATTGCCGACAAGCTGATGCAGGACGGCTACAATGCCGATGCCTTGCACGGCGACTTGTCGCAAGCCCAGCGCGACTATGTGATGCAGCGCTTCCGGCTGCGCAACATCCGCCTTCTGGTGGCCACCGATGTGGCAGCCCGCGGCCTGGATGTCGACGACCTGACCCACATCATCAACTACACCCTGCCCGACGAGACGGAGGCCTACACCCACCGCAGCGGACGCACGGGCCGGGCCGGCAAGACAGGCATTTCCATCTCCATCATCAACCTCAGGGAGAAGCATCGCATCCGGGCCATCGAGAAAATCATCAACAAGACCTTCGAAGCGGCCAAGATGCCCACGGGCAAGGAAATCTGCAAGAAACAGATATTCAACCTGACCGACCGCCTGGAAAGGGTGGAGGTCAACGACACGGAAATCAGCGAACTGCTGCCCTCGGTCTTCAGCAAACTGGAGTGGCTCGACAAAGAGGAACTCATCCGCCGCATGGTGGCCATGGAGTTCAACCGCATCATCGCCTACTACCAGGACGACGAGGATTTCGAAACCCTGGTGGAGCACGAGAAGGTGAAACGGGACAAAAAGGAGAAGCCGGCCGACCGCGACCGCACGGCCGTGGTGCGCGAGCAGGGCTATGCCAAGATCTATATCGGACTGGGCAAGGCGGACGGCCTGATGCCCAAGAACCTGCTCGACCTGATCAACAGCACCGTGGATGGCCGGGTGGAAGTGGGCCGTATCGATCTGCTGCCCGACTACGCCCTGTTCGACGTCGATGAGAAATCGGCCCGCAAGGTGGTGGCCGGTTTGCGCTCGCTCGACTTCCTGGGTCGCGGGGTGAAGGTGGAGATTGCTTCCGACAGCCAGATCCGCCAGGCCTCGCAAGACCGGGCCGACAACCGCGGACAGTCGCACCGTCGCAGTTACGGCGACCGCTCACAGCGCCTCGACCGCCGTGTCCACCGCCCCGACCGCCGCTTCGAGCCGGGCGACCGGGTCGAACGGCCAGAGCGGGACGACCGCTTTGACAAGGGAGGCAAACCGCGTCGCAACTATGCCGACAGGAGGCCCGGAAGGGACAAACCGGACCGTCGTCGCGATTGAAACAGAGCGACTTGAAAAATTATTTATGCAAAACACTTGCCGCGTGAAAAAATAGTACTACCTTTGCGCCGCTAAATTTCAACCACAAACAAGTTACATTATGTATTTGACGAAAGAAAAAAAGCAGGAAATCTTCGAAAAATACGGGAAGTCCAACACGGATACCGGCTCTCCTGAGTCGCAGATCGCCTTGTTCTCCTACCGTATTTCTCATTTAACTGAGCACCTCAAGTTAAATCGGAAAGATTATAGCACTTCGCGTTCTTTGAAAATGCTGGTCGGCAAGCGTCGTCGTCTGCTCGACTACCTCAAGGAGAAAGATATTGAGAAATATCGTGCTCTGATCAAAGAACTGGGTATCAGACGTTAAGTCTGGAGTCCTGAGAAAAACGACCGGTTTCGCCTTGCGGAGCCGGTTTTTTTGTTGCCTTACATGAAGTGTTTATTCCTGCGCCGGATTTGGATAAATGCCCGTCAAATGCTATATTTGCCTCAACTTAATCATTTAATTCCGGAAATGATGAGAAAGTTTTGTTTTGCGGCTCTTGCCCTTTTAGCTTGCCTGATGCTGGGCAGCTCTTGCAGCATCTATCATCCCCATGCCGTCGAAATGCCCATGATCTCCCAAAAGGGCGAAGTCCATGCCGACGGTGCGGTGGCGATGTCGGGTTGGCTCCTGCCCGATGTATTCACGCTCAATACCACGCTGAGCTATGGTTTGACCGATTGGATGGCTGTTCAGGGACATGCCAATTACGGCGGCGAGAATGCTTACGGCCAGCTGGCCGCCGGTGTATACAAACAGACAGCCAGCCACTTCCTCCTGGAAGGCTATCTGGGCTACGGCTACGGCGGTGCCTGGCGTGGAAGGGACGAAGACCACAACTACGAGTATTCGGGTAACTACCATCTGCCCTTCGTGCAGTTCGATTGCGGATTCATCGACCTGGGCAAGCCCCATTTCGACGTGGGACTGGGTTTGAAGGGCGGTCTTTTCTTCCCCGATTTCGAGTATCACAAGTATGATTCGGACGGCGCGGAGATTCCTGCCGACTACGAGCACTTCACGACCATGAACTACCTGCTCGAACCGATGCTGCAGATGCGGATCGGCTCGGAGAAGGTGAAATTCCGTCTGGGACTCGGCCTGGGATTTCTCGACAACATGAGCGAGGCTTCGAAATTCACCTACGATTTCTATACTCTGTCGGCTGGTGTGACCCTCTTTTTCCGATAGAGGAAAAATTGTCTTAAATATGCGCCGGAAGGCTTGTTTGGCCGAGATATAAACAGTATCTTTGCTAAAACGTACCAAGATACAATTTTCAGCATGGAAAGTCAGATCGAGCAGCAGTTGCCGGAGGTCTCAGCGGCCGATTACGGGGACGACAGTATCAAAACCCTGAAGTGGAACGAGCATATCCGCCTGCGTCCGGGCATGTATATCGGACGGTTGGGCGACGGCACCAGTCCGGAGGATGGCATCTATGTCCTGCTCAAGGAAGTCATCGACAACAGCATCGACGAATTCATGATGGGCTGCGGCAAGGTCATCTAGGTCGATATCAGGGAGGGTTATGTCTCTGTACGCGACTATGGCCGCGGCATTCCCCTCAACAAACTGGTGGATGCCTGCTCGAAGATGAACACCGGCGCCAAATACGACACCAAGACCTTCCACAAGTCGGTGGGCTTGAACGGTGTCGGCATCAAGGCGGTCAACGCCCTGTCGTCGTATTTCCGGGTGCAGAGTTTCCGCGACAACGAGACCACCAGCGCCGAGTTCGAGCGCGGCGTCCTGCTCAAGCAGACCGATATCGAGCCTTCGACCGAAGGCAACGGCACCCTGGTGGAGTTTATGCCCGACGGCAAGCTTTTTGTGGGCTATGCCTACGACGAAGGTTTCGTCGAGACCATGCTCAAGAACTATGTCTATCTGAACACGGGCCTGACCATCGTTTACAATGGGCAGAGGTTCAGCTCGAAAAATGGCTTGGAAGACCTGCTCAACGACAAGATGACAGCCGACGGGCTGTATCCCATTATCCACCTGAGCGGTGAGGACATCGAGATTGCCTTCACGCATACCAACCAGTATGGCGAGGAGTGCTATTCGTTTGTCAACGGTCAGCACACCTCGGCCGGCGGTACGCATCAGACGGTGTTCCGCGAGGCCGTGTCGCGCACCTTGCGCGATTTCTTTGCCAAGAACCACGATTTTTCCGATATCCGCATGGGTATGGTCTCGGCCGTCAGCATCAAGGTCGAGGAGCCTATCTTCGAATCGCAGACCAAGACCAAGCTCGGCTCGAAGGACATGGGCAAGGACGGACCCACCATCAACAAGTTTATCAGCGATTTCCTGAAAAAGGAACTGGACAACTACATGTACCGCAATCCGGAGACCGCTGATATCATGCTCAAGAAGATCAACAACTCGGAAAAGGAGCGCAAGGCCATCGACGTGGTCACCAAGAAGGCCCGCGAGGTGGCCAAGAAGGCCAACCTCAACAACCGCAAGCTGCGCGACTGCCGCTACCATTTCAACGACGCCAGGGGCGAGAACCTGGAAGATACATGCATATTCATCACCGAGGGCGACTCGGCCAGCGGTTCCATCACCAAGAGCCGCGATGTGAACTACCAGGCGGTGTTCAGCCTCCGTGGCAAGCCGCTCAACACTTTCGGCAAGACCAAGAAAGTGGTCTATGAGAACGAGGAGTTCAATCTCCTGCAAGCGGCGCTCAATATCGAGGACAGCCTGGACGACCTGCGCTACAACAAGGTGATCATCGCTACCGATGCCGATGTCGATGGCATGCACATCCGCCTGCTGATGCTCACTTTCTTCTTGCAGTTCTTCCCCGACCTCATCAAGAAGGGCCATGTGCACATCCTGCAGACGCCCCTGTTCCGCGTACGCAACAAGAAGGAATCGCGCTACTGCTACAGTGAGGACGAGCGCCTCCAGGCCATCTCCGATCTGGGCCCGAATCCCGAGATCACCCGATTCAAAGGTTTGGGTGAGATTTCGCCCGAAGAGTTCAAGGATTTCATCGGCAAGGACATGCGCCTGGACCAGGTGTCGCTGCGCAAGGAGGATGCCGTCAAGGAACTGCTGGAGTTCTACATGGGCAAGAACACTTCGGAACGTCAGAACTTCATGATCGAGAACCTGGTGGTCGAAGAAGATATCAGCCTATGAAGACAGCACTTTTCCCCGGATCGTTCGATCCCTATACCAAAGGACATGAATCTGTTGTCCGTCGGGCCTTGTCGCTGTTTGACAAGGTCGTTGTCGTCGTCGGCCTGAATCCCGACAAGCGGACCATGTTCAGCCCCGAAGAGCGTCGCCGCCAGATTGCGGCCTGCCATGCCGGGGATGCACGGGTCGAAGTCTGTGTCTGGGACGGCCTCACGGTCGATCTGGCCCGCGAAAAGGGGGCTGGATTCATCCTGCGCAGTGTGCGCTCGGTGGCCGACTACGAATACGAACGCAACATGGCCCGTATCAACGACATCTTGTCCAGCCATACCGTCGAGACGGTGCTGCTGCTGGCCGAACCCGGACAGGAGGCTTTGCAGTCGTCGGTGGTGCGTGAACTTTTGTCGCACGGACAGGATGTGTCGGCTTTCGTGCCCCAGGCCGTCTTGCCTTTGCTAGTTAAATCAGATCAATCCGAACAACCATGAAAAGAATAGTTTTGTTTGTCCTGGCCGCCTTGGTTCCGGCCTCTTTTATGGCCCAGGATTTTGTGATGTCTGCCCGTAAGCTGCAGTCGGCTCTCTACATCTTCAACGAATTGTACGTCGATACGGTCAATTGCGACAAGCTGGCCGAGGAGGCTGTCAAGGCCATGGTCAAGCAACTCGATCCGCATACCGAATACATGACCCGCGAGGAAATGAAGGAGATGAACGAACCGCTGCAAGGCGGATTCGACGGCATCGGCATATCGTTTAACATGATGAAGGACACCCTCTTCATTGTGGAGGTCATTTCGGGCGGCCCTTCCGAGAAAGTGGGCCTGCTGGCCGGTGACCGCATCATCAAAGTGAACGGCGAGACAATTGCCGGGGTGAAGATGTCCAACAAGGAAGTGATGAAGCGCCTCAAGGGGCCCAAGGGCACCAAGGTGACTGTCAGCGTCAAGCGCCGCGGGCAGACCGGGCTGACCGATTTTCGCATCACCCGCGACAAGATTCCGCTCTACAGCCTCGACGCCTCCTTTATGGTGGACAAGCAGACGGGCTATATCAAGATCAGCCGCTTCGGCGCCACCACTATGGACGAGTTTCACAAGGCTTTCGCCGAGCTCCAGAAACAGGGCATGAAACAATTGGTGCTGGACCTGCAGTCGAACGGCGGCGGATACATGAACACGGCCATCGATTTGTCGGACGAGTTCCTGGGCAAGGGCCAGTGCATTGTCTATACCGAGGGCCTGCACAACCCGCGCCAGCAGGCCGATGCCACGGAAAAAGGCAGTTTCGAGCGGGGCAACCTCATCGTGCTCATCGACGAGTATTCGGCTTCCTCTTCGGAAATCGTCACCGGCGCCATCCAGGACTGGGACCGCGGTCTGGTCATCGGCCGTCGCAGTTTCGGCAAGGGCCTGGTGCAGAGAATCGTCCCCATGGGCGACGGCACAGCCCTGAAGGTGACCGTGTCGCGCTACCATACGCCCAGCGGCCGCTGCATCCAGAAGCCTTACGAAGAGGGCAAGGAAGCATATAGCAAGGACCTGATCGAGCGTTACAACCGGGGCGAAATGCTCAGCGCCGACAGCATCCATTTCCCCGATTCCCTCAAGTACACGACCCTGCTCAAAGGCCGGACGGTCTATGGCGGAGGAGGCATCATGCCCGATGTGTTCGTCCCCTACGATACCACCCGTTTTACCGACCTTCACCGCCAGCTCATCAACAAGGGCATCCTGAACCAGTTCACGCTGCGCTACACCGACGACCACCGTCAGGCGCTCAAGGCTCAGTACCAGAGTGAAGAGGATTTCATCAAGTCCTTCTCTGTGACGGACGAAGTGGTCGAAGAACTGCTTCACATGGCCCGCCAGGAGAAGTTCAATCCCACCCAGGAGCAGCTGGCCGCCGACAGGACCGTGCTCAAGTTGCAGCTTAAGGCCTATATTGCCCGCGACCTCTATGCCACGGCAGCCTACTACAAGGTGATGGCGCCCGAAAACGAGCCGCTGCAGGAGGCCCTCCGTATCTTGTCGGACAAGAAACTGAAAAAACGCTACGGACTGGAATAGTCCTGCCCAGAGACCATGCAAATCGGCCCGATCACTTTTCCCGAGCAGGCCGTCTTCCTGGCACCGATGGAAGATGTGACCGATCCTTCGTTCCGGCTCATGTGCAAGCGTTTCGGAGCGGACATGGTCTATACGGAGTTTGTCTCGTCCGATGCCTTGATCCGTTCGGTGAGCAGTACGCAGCGCAAGTTGGAAATCTGCGACGAGGAACGTCCTGTGGCCATCCAACTCTACGGCAAGGATCCCCAGGCCATGGCCGATGCCGCCCGGATTTGCGAAGAGGCCCATCCCGACATCATCGACATCAATTTCGGCTGTCCGGTCAAGAAAGTGGCCGGCAAGGGTGCAGGTGCAGGCCTTTTGCGCGACATCCCCCGTATGCTGGCCATCACCCGGGCCGTGGTCGATGCGGTGAAGTTGCCCGTCACGGTCAAGACTCGGCTGGGCTGGGACCAGGAACACCGGGAAATCGTCTCCATTGCCGAGGCCTTGCAGGATTGCGGCATCGCCGCCCTCACCATCCATGGTCGCACACGCAGCCAGCTCTACACGGGTCCGGCCGACTGGTCGCTCATTGGAGAGGTCAAACGCAATCCACGTATGCGCATTCCCATCATAGGCAACGGTGACATCACCTGCGGGGAAGACTGCCGCCGCCGCTTCGAAGAGACGGGCGTGGATGCTGTCATGGTGGGTCGGGCCACTTTCGGACGGCCTTGGATTTTCAAAGAAATCAAGCACTATCTGCAGACCGGGGAGACCTGGGACGAGAGCCCGCAGTGGAAGCTGCAGGTGCTCAAGGAGGAAGTCTTGCAGAGTGTCAGGATGATCGAGGCCCAGGGCGAGGAGAAGTACAACAGCCCCGAGAAGCGGGGCATCCTCCATATCCGCCGGCACTTGGCGGCCACCCCTTTGTTCAAGGGTATTCCCAATTTCCGGGAAACGCGCATTGCCATGCTGCGGGCCGAGACCGTCGATGAACTGTTCGCTATCATGGATTCGACCCTGCCCCGGTTGATGGAGGTTGTGAATGGTGTTGAATTAGATAAATAGCCGATTATGAAGAAGATATTATCCATTCTGATGTTGTGCGCCTGCATGCTGCCTTTGTCGGCGGCCAAGAAGCAGACGGTGGTGTTTCCAGACGGCAGCCCCGTGGACGACTGGTTCCTGAAAGCGGAGCTGCGCAGCCCCGAATCGCTGGGACGTATCTACAATATTGCCGACTACGGGGCGGTGAGCAGTACGGAAAAGGTGCAGACCGAACTCATCCAGTCGGTCATCGAGCGGGCGGCCAAGAGCGGCGGCGTGGTGATGATTCCCGAAGGCATCTACAAGAGCGGTGCCCTGCATTTCCGCCAGGGGACACATCTGTATCTGGCCAAGGGGGCCGTGTTGCTGGGCAGTGAGAGCATTTTCGACTTTCCTCTCTGCCAAACACGCATCGAAGGGGAAATCTGCCGTTATTTCCCGGCATTGGTCAACGCCGAAGGTTTGGACGGCTTCACCATCTGCGGAGAAGGCACCATCGACGGCAACGGTTCGGACTATTGGCGGGCCTTCCGGCTGCGCCGACAGTGGAATCCCCAGTGCACCAACAAGGACGAGATGCGGCCGAGGCTGCTCTATCTGGCCCAATGCACCCATGTGCAGGTGTCGGGAGTGAGTCTGCAGAATTCCCCCTTCTGGACTTGTCATTGCTACAAGAGCGACCATGTGCAGCTGATCGGGCTCAGACTCTTCTCGCCGGTGCGCCCGATTGCCTCGGCCAGTGCCGACGGCATCGACATGGACGCTTGCTCCAACTTCCTGATACGCGACTGCCGTTTCACGGTCAACGACGACGCTGTCTGTCTGAAGGGCGGCAAGGGCCCCTGGGCCGACCGTGACACGACCAACGGACCTTGCTACAACATCCTGGTGGAGAATTGCCATTTCGACAACACGACGGGCAGTTGCCTGACCTGCGGCAGTGAGTCGATCCACGTGCGCAATGTCCTGATGCGCAACTGCCAGGTCGATGGCGCTTCCCATCTGTTGCTGCTCAAATTGCGACCCGACACCCCCCAGTTGTATGAGTATATCACGGTGGAGAATGTCAAAGGCACTTGCCGCCGGCTGTTCGAGGCTGGTTCGTGGCGTCAGTTCTTCAACCTGAAAGACCGCCCCGACATCCCCAAGTCGTATGCCAGCCACATCACGCTGCGGCAGTTGGACATCGATTGCCAGCGCTTTGTCAACACCCGTCGCAACGACGAGGAATACGAGCTCTCCGATTTCGTCTTCCAGGACATCAAGGTCTGGGCCGACGACATACAGAATCGTCAGGAGGCATTCCATTCGGTGGTATTCGACAAAGTACAGGCCGCCGAAAAACCCAAAACCAAATAAGCGCATGAACCATCAGTCGTTGGAAATCATGGCCCCGGTGGGCTCTTACGAGGCGCTGACGGCGGCCTTCCAGGCCGGTGCCGACTCGGTCTATTTCGGAGTGGAGGCACTCAACATGCGTTCCCACTCGTCGGCCAATTTCACGCTCGACGACTTGGCGCACATCGCCTCGCTCTGCCACGGACATGGGGTCAAGTGCTACCTGACGGTCAACACGGTGCTCTACGACAACGACCTGGCCTTGATGCGGCGCATCGTCGATGCTGCCCGCCAGGCTGGTGTTTCGGCCATCATCGCCTGTGATGTGGCCGCCATGGAATATGCTTGCTCGCAAGGGGTGGAGGTGCATCTTTCCACCCAATTGAACATCTCCAACGTGGAGGCCCTGAAATTCTATGCCCGTTTTGCCGATGTGGTGGTGCTGGCCCGCGAGCTCAACCTGGAGCAGGTGGCCTACATCCATGAGCAGATCGTCGGGCAGCAGATCCGGGGCCCCAAGGGCGGACTGGTGCGCATCGAGATGTTTTGCCATGGTGCCCTTTGTGTGTCGATTTCGGGCAAGTGCTACATGAGCCTCCACGAGATGAATGCCTCGGCCAACCGGGGTGCCTGCATGCAGATATGCCGGCGGGCCTACCGCGTGACCGACATAGAGACCGGCAGCGATATCGAAATGACGGGCGACAACCAATATGTCCTTTCACCCAAAGACCTTAAGACCATCCATTTCTTGAACAAGATGATCGATGCCGGGGTGGAGGTGTTCAAAATCGAGGGGCGTGCCCGCGGACCGGAGTATGTCCACACGGTGGCCAGTTGCTATCGGGAGGCTGTTGAAGCCTATCGGGCGGGAGAATATGCCGACGACCGGTTGATCGTGCCGCGTATCGCCGCTTGGGACGAACGTCTGGCCAGGGTCTTCAACCGGGGTTTCTGGGACGGCTACTATCTGGGACAGCGCCTGGGCGAGTGGTCGCACCGCTACGGGTCGTCGGCCACGACCAGAAAGGTGAAGATAGGGCGGGGCATCAACTATTTCTCACGCTTGCAGGTGGCGGAGTTCCAAATCGAGAGCTACGACCTCCGTTTGGGCGATGAAATCCTGGTGACCGGGCCGACCACCGGAGTCGTCGAGGCAGTCGTCACGGAAATCCGCCTGGACGACCGTTGCGTGGAGACGGCCCGCAAGGGACAACGCATATCCATCCCCCTGAAAGACAAAATCCGTCCTTCAGACACTTTGTACAAGATTGTCCGCGCCGAATAGGACCCTATTGGATCTTGTTGTCGGCGGGAATCAGGATGAGCATCAGAATGTACATCAGCACGCCCGGGAAGCCGGCCGTGAAGAGTGTCAGAAAGCAATAGATGACTCTGACGAGTACGGGGTCCAGGTCGAAATATTCGGCAATGCCTCCCAGAATGCCACCGAGCACTTTGTTGGTGCGTGAGCGTCTGAGTTTTTTGGGTTCGTTGTTTCCTTCCATGGTTTTGAAATTTGCCCGCAAGATAGTGATTAATGCGGAATAATGAGTACTTTTGCACCCAAATTTTCCGACCATGGAGTATGATTTCAGAGCCATTGAGCAGAAATGGCAGCAAGAGTGGGTCAGACGCGGCACCTACAAGGTGACCGAAGACCCGGACAAACCTAAGTATTATGTGCTCGACATGTTCCCCTATCCTTCGGGGGCAGGTCTGCATGTGGGACATCCGCTGGGCTATATCGCCTCGGACATTGTCTCCCGTTTCAAACGACTTCAGGGCTACAACGTGCTGCATCCCATGGGCTACGACTCCTATGGTCTGCCGGCCGAGCAATATGCCATCCAGACCGGACAGCATCCGGCTGTGACCACTGCCAAGAACATCGCCCGTTACCGCGAGCAGCTCGACAAGATCGGTTTCTGCTACGATTGGGACCGCGAGGTGCGTACCTGCGAGCCGGGCTATTACAAATGGACGCAGTGGGCCTTTATCCAAATGTTCAACTGCTACTACGACAACCAGGCCGACAAGGCCCGTCCGATCGCCGATCTGGTGGCCCGCTTCGAGAAGCAGGGCACCGAAGGCCTGAACGTCTGCTGCACGGAAGAACTTTCATTCACGGCAGCCGAGTGGAAAGCCAAGACCGAGAAGCAGCAGCAAGAGACGCTGATGAACTACCGCCTGACCTACCTGGGCGACACCATTGTGAACTGGTGTCCCAAGCTGGGCACGGTGCTGGCCAACGACGAAGTGAGCGAAGGCCTGTCCATCCGTGGCGGCTATCCCGTGGAACAGAAACTGATGCGCCAGTGGTGTCTGCGCGTGTCGGCCTATGCCCAGCGCCTGCTGGACGGCTTGGAGCGCATCGATTGGAGCGACTCGCTCAAGGAAACCCAACGCAACTGGATCGGTCGCAGCGAAGGGACGGAAATGCAGTTCAAGGTGAAGGATTCCGATGTGGAGTTCACCATTTTCACCACCCGCGCCGACACAATCTTCGGTGTCACCTTCATGGTGCTGGCTCCCGAAAGCGAGCTGGTGCCTGTGCTCACCACTCCGGCCCAGCAGGCCGAGGTCGATTCCTATCTGGACGCCGTCAAGAAGCGTACCGAGCGTGAACGCCAGGCAGACCGGCGCGTGACGGGTGTCTTTTCGGGCAGCTACGCTGTCAATCCCCTCACCGGACAGGCCATCCCCGTCTGGATCAGCGACTATGTGCTGGCCGGTTACGGCACGGGTGCCATCATGGCCGTGCCTGCCCATGACAGCCGCGACTATGCCTTTGCCAAGCATTTCAATCTGCCCATCATCCCGCTGATCGAAGGTTGCGATGTCTCGGAAGAGAGTTTCGACGCCAAGGAAGGCATCATGATGAACTCGGGCTTCCTCAACGGTCTCACTGTCAAGGAGGCTATCCAGCGCACCAAGCAGTATGTGACCGAGCATCACCTGGGCCGCGTCAAAGTGAACTACCGCCTGCGCGACGCTATCTTCAGCCGCCAGCGCTACTGGGGCGAGCCTTTCCCTGTCTATTACAAGGACGGCATGCCCTATATGCTCGACGAGAGCCGTCTGCCCTTGGAACTGCCCGAAGTCTCCGACTTCAAGCCCACCGCCCAGGGCGAACCTCCGTTGGGTCATGCCAAGAACTGGAAGACTCCCGAAGGCTATCCGCTCGAATTGAACACCATGCCGGGTTTTGCCGGTTCGTCGGCCTATTACCTGCGCTACATGGATCCGCACAACGACCAGGCCCTGGTTTCGAAGGAGGCCAACGACTACTGGCAGCAGGTGGACCTTTATGTCGGCGGAACGGAGCATGCCACCGGCCACCTCATCTACAGCCGTTTTTGGAACAAGTTCCTCTACGACCTGGGTTATGTCTGTCAGGACGAGCCTTTCAAGAAACTGGTCAACCAGGGGATGATCCAGGGACGTTCCAATTTTGTCTATCGCATCAAGGAAACCAATACCTTCGTCTCCTACGGTCTGAAGGACCAGTACGAGACCACGGCCATCCATGTGGATGTCAACATCGTATCGAACGACGTGCTCGACATCGAGGCTTTCCGCGCCTGGAACCCCGAGTACCAGACGGCCGAATTCATCCTGGAAGACGGCAAGTATGTCTGCGGCTGGGCTGTTGAGAAAATGTCCAAGTCGATGTTCAATGTGGTCAATCCCGACTCGGTGGTCGAGAAGTTCGGTGCCGACACGCTGCGTCTCTATGAGATGTTCCTCGGCCCGCTCGAGGCTTCCAAGCCCTGGGACACCAACGGCATAGATGGTGTGCACCGCTTCCTCAAGCGTCTTTGGAACCTGGTGGCTGCCGGCGATGGCTTTGCCTTCAGCGATGAAAAGGCCACGGCTGCCGAGCTTAAGAGCCTGCACAAATTGATCAAGAAACTCACCTGGGATATCGAGCATTTCTCGTTCAACACGGCCGTCAGTGCGTTTATGATCTGTCTGAACGAGCTGGGCAAGTGCAACAAGCGCGAAATCATCCAGCCGCTCATCGTGCTGCTCACGCCCTTCGCTCCGCATATCTGCGAGGAACTGTGGCAGGCTTCGGGTGGCGAAGGCTCGGTGTGCGATGCCCAGTGGCCCGTCTGCAACGAGGCTTATCTGGTCGAGAACACGGCTGTCTATAGCATCTCGTTCAACGGCAAGACCCGTTTCACGATGGAGTTCCCGATGGATGCCACGGCTCAGGAAATCGAGGCTCAGGTCTTGGCCAACGAGCAGGCTCAGAAGTATATCGAGGGCCGCACTCCGCGCAAAGTGATAGTCGTACCTAAGAAAATCGTCAACATCGTACTGTAGTTTCAAGGTTTCCGGGCAGGCTCGCCGTGCAAACCCGTGGCCGCCCGTGGCCTCGTGAACGGGAGGGGCCCGCCGCGCAGCGGTGGGAGGGATGAGCGAAGCGAAGGTTTGTCAGGCGACCTGCCCGGAAACTGCTTGGAAACAGCCCGGAAACTATACTATGCCAGGCGGTAGCGGCCGCCGCTGAGCGAGACGACGGCACCGGCGAGTTCCAACTGCATCATTTGCCCCAGCAGTTCTCCGATATTGTTTTTTGCGGGCGATTCCCCTTTCTTTTGACGGCTTTGTTCGCGCAGGGCCATCAGTTCCTCCAGATTATAGTCCTGCCCACCTTTCATCAAGGCCAGCAGTTCAGCCAGCGACGGCTCCAAGGTGGGAAAGAGGCTGGGCTGGCTGGCTTTGCGCGGCCGGCTGAGATCCCAGTTCATTTCGCGGAGTAAATCGTCGGCCGTCTCAAAAAGGGCGGCTATCTGTTTTTTGATGAGCCAGTTGCAACCCCTCGAACAAGGATCGATGTTCCTGCCGGGCAGGGCGAACACTTCGCGGTCGTAGTCGCGCGCCAGCCGGGCGGTGATGAGCGAGCCTCCCTTCTCGGCCGACTCGATGACGATGCAGGCGTCGCACAGGCCGGCCACAATGCGGTTGCGCTGGACAAAATTGACGGCAAGGGGCGGGGTGCCGTGCGGAAACTCGCTGAGCAGCGCACCTTGTCCGACCATTTCGCCAGCCAGGCGCCAGTGTTGCGCAGGATAGACCTGGTCCAGCCCGTGGGCCAGTACGCCGACCGTATGCAACCCGTTGTCCAGGGCGGCACGGTGGGCACAGCCGTCGATGCCGCTGGCCAGTCCGCTCACCACCAGCAGGTCGGGACAGGCGCCGGCCAGGCCTGCCACCAGTTTTTCGGTTTGTTGGCGGCCGTAGGCCGTGAGACATCGCGTGCCCACAATGGAGACAATCCGGCGGGCATCCAGGTTGCACGCACCTTTCCTGTACAGGACCAGGGGCGCGTCTGGACAGGCAGCCAGGCGGCGGGGATAATCCTCATCGGCCAGACAGCAGCAGTCCAGCTGCCGTTGTTCGATAAAGCGCAGTTCCTCCTCTGCCTGTCGCCGGGGTTGTCCGCTTTGCAGCAGGGCCGGCAGGTCGGGTCGGGTGTTGGGGACTTGGGAGAGTCGGGCGGGATCGAGCAGGGCCTCGATGTCGTTGTCGAAAAAGGCCAGCAGCTCACGGGCCTTGGCCGGTGAGAGCGGATGCAGGAATGACAGTGTCAGGTAATGGAATCGGGTGTTGTTCATGGTATGGTGTTTTAAAATCTGGTTTGCGGGAGCGGGCGGGCCTCAATCGCTCAGCTGTATGTCCGGGATGGCCGCCCTGAGCTTGGTCTCCAGTTCCGGGAAGAACTTGGGCCGGCCGTTGACCAGCGCCACACTGGTCACCTTGGCTTTGACACAGAGGGTCATGCTGCCGGCTTGGTAGATATCCTGGTAGAAGATCCAGCGGACGCCTTGTTTGCGGATATACAGCCGGGTGAGGTATTCGTCGCGGCTGCGGAGCGGATGCTTGTAGTCTATCTCCACGCGCGATACGATGAAATCGACTCCCTGGTTGTGGTAGTCGGCGAAGCTGATGTCGGCACCGAGCAGGAATTCATGACGGGCATGCTCCAGGTAGTGCTGGTAGTTGGCATTGTTGACAATGCCTTGCAAATCACACTCATAGTCGCGGACTTTCTGCTTGAGTTCGAAGATGTAGGGAGCCGGTAGCATGGTTTTTTGTTTTGCCTGCAAGTTACACATTTTTCCCGTCCCGTCACAATTAATTTGCGATTACCCCCCGTGCTTATTATTTTTGCGTTTCCAAGCAGCCCGGACAGGCCGTCCAGGCAGTTTGCAATCAAGTCTGTAACTATGGTCAGGAAATTTGATTATCTCGTTATCGGCTCGGGTATCGCCGGTATGAGTTTCGCCCTGAAAGTGGCGCACAAAGGTACGGTGGCACTTATCTGCAAGGCCGGTCTGGAAGAAGCCAACACCTATTTTGCCCAGGGCGGCATCGCCTCGGTCACCGATTTCAAGGTGGACAATTTCGAAAAACATATCGAGGATACGATGATTGCCGGCGACTGGATCAGCGACCGCGCCGCCGTCGAAAAGGTGGTGCGTAATGCGCCGGCCCAGATCCGGGCCCTGATCGACTGGGGCGTCAACTTCGACAAGAAGGAGAACGGCGAGTTCGACCTGCACCGCGAAGGCGGCCACAGCGAATTCCGCATCCTGCACCATGCCGACAATACGGGCGCCGAAATCCAGACTTCGCTCATCAAGGCCGTGCAGCGGCATCCCAATATCACGGTGTTCGAGAATTTCTATGCCGTCGAGATCATCACCCAGCACCACATGGGCATCATCGTGACCCGTTACACCCCGGGCATCAAGTGCTTCGGCGCCTACGTGCTCAACGAGCAGACCGGCGAAGTGGACACCTTCCTGTCGAAGATCACGGTCATGGCCACGGGCGGCTGCGAGGCTGTCTATCGCACCACCACCAATCCGCTGGTGGCCACGGGCGACGGCATAGCCATGGTCTATCGTGCCAAGGGACAGGTCAAGGACATGGAGTTTATCCAGTTCCATCCTACGGCCCTTTATCATCCGGGCGACCGTCCGGCCTACCTCATCACCGAGGCCATGCGCGGTTACGGCGGCGTGCTGCGCACCCAGGACGGGGCCGAGTTCATGCAGAAATACGATCCCCGTCTGTCGCTGGCGCCGCGTGACATCGTGGCCCGTGCCATCGACAACGAACTCAAGACACGCGGTGAGGACCATGTCTATCTGGATGTGACCCACAAGGATCCGGAAGAGACACGCCGGCATTTTCCGAATATCTACAAGAAATGCCTCTCCATCGGCATCGACATCACCAAGGAATACATCCCCGTGGCGCCGGCAGCGCATTACCTCTGCGGCGGCATCAAGGTCGATCTGGACGGACAGAGCAGCATCCGGCGGCTCTATGCCATCGGTGAATGTTCATGTACCGGTTTGCACGGCGGCAACCGCCTGGCCAGCAACTCGCTGATCGAGGCAGTGGTCTATGCCGATGCGGCGGCCAAGCATTCGCTCGAAGTGCTCGACCGTTACGAATTCAACGAGGATATCCCCGAATGGAACGACGAGGGCACCATCAGCAACGAGGAACGTGTGCTCATCACCCAGAGCATGAAGGAGGTGAACCAGATCATGGAAGCCTATGTTGGCATCGTGCGCAGCAACACCCGTCTGGCCCGTGCCTGGAACCGTCTGGACATTCTCTACGAGGAGACCGAAGCCCTGTTCAAGCGCAGCAAGGCCACCCGCGAGCTTTGCGAACTGCGCAACATGATCAATGTGGGCTATCTGATTACCCGTCAGGCCATGGAGCGGAAGGAAAGCCGCGGCCTGCACTATACCATCGACTATCCCAACAAAAAGGCGGAGTAGTCGCCGGTAATTTTTACGCCTATGTCAACCATTTTGTATCCCGATATCATCTTCGGCCCGGTCCACAGCCGCCGCCTGGGCTTGTCGCTGGGCATCAACCTGCTGCCCATCCAACGCAAGTTCTGCACCTTCGACTGCGTCTATTGCGAATGCGGTCTGGGCGACATGGAGGGCATTAAAAAACTGCCTACGGCCGATCAGTTGGAAGCCGCCTTGCGCGCCCGGCTCGAAAAAATGCGTGCCGAGGGCCAGTGCCCCGATGTGCTGACCTTTGCCGGTAACGGCGAACCGACCCTGCATCCCGATTTC
>JAGDCW010000154.1 GCA_017958305.1 Bacteroidales bacterium
AGGTTTGTTGCGTTCGATCAGCAGGCCGTTGTCGCCGGCTCCGCAAATGTCGATTCCATAGATATGCCAATAGCTGCCCGTCAGGCGCATCCCCTGGTTGTTGTCGCCCAGGGCCATGGCCGAGAAATCGAGGATGGCGCGGCCGCCCAGGGCGAACAGGGCGATCATGCCGCTCTGCTGACGACCCACGGCCCCGGCGTTGAGGCGCTCGGTGTAGCGGTAGGTGCCGGCCTGCATGTAGATGGTGTCGCCGGCTTTGACCCGGTCGATGGCTTTCTGCACATTGTAGTAGGGATGCTCCCGACTGCCGTCGGCCGTGGCGTCATTGCCCTCGGGAGAGACATAATAAACGTGGTGGGCATACGTGGGCAGCACCTTGGCACCGGTCGTCCAGGTGCGCAGTTCCCCATAGCCCGAACCGGCTTCGTTGACGGCATAGGTCTTGAAATAGTAGGTGGTCTCGGGCTGCAAGCCGATGACGGCCGTGAAGGTGTTGCCCACCAGACGGGCCGTCACTTTCCGGCCGGTGGTTTCGGGCTGGTTGTCCTGTCCGAAGCAGACACCCACCTCGCCGGGCACGCTGCCGCCGTTGTCGGTGACCGTACCGCTCAGTTGGATGTAGCACAGCCGTTCATCGACTCCTTCTTCCAAGGCGACAATCTTGCCGCTCTCGACGCTCGGGGCGATGGGAGGCTCGGTGGTGAACTGGGCAATCTCGCCCAGGCCTACGCCCGACAAGCCGATGACAAAGGCCCGGTAGCGGATCGTCCTGCCAGCCGGCAGGTCTTTCAAGGTGACAGTGAAATCGGCCGCATCGGCGGTGACTGTCTGGTATGAATAGTCGGGATCGGCTTCGGCGGCCCAGCAGATGCCCCAGGCCATGGGCGTCTTGTCGCCGGGGGAGACAAGCTGGCCGCTCACACGGGCCGTGGTGCGGGTCACCTCCGTGGCCGTGCCGGTGGCGACCGTACCGGGCGTACCGGCAGGATAGGCGGTGATGCAGATATTATCGACATCGGCATCCTTGCTTTCTTCGTTGGCCAGTTTGATGCGGTTCACCTTGGTGTCGGCAATCAAGACCTCGTTGTAGGAGTCTGTCAGGATATTGGAGGCCAACTGCCAGGTCTGGCCCTCATCGTACGAAGTGTAGAGATTCAGTTCCTTTTCGGTGCGGCCCTCGTTGAACGATACCTTGACCACGCCCTGGGGCAGCACGGGGGAAATGACATACGAAGTGCTCTTGAGCATGCGCAGGGCGCAATGCGAGCCGTCGGGGATGTAATCGGCATTGGTCGAGCACCAGGCGTTCTTGTAGCGCCACTCGCCCTGCCCCGGCACCTGGAAGGCGACCTCAGCGGTGGCCTCCGCACTGGCGGCGGGATACTGGCTCTTGTCCTCGAAATCCTGCGTGAAATAGGGAATCCGCCAGGGGGTGGTGGTTTCGCTGCTGTCGGCCGTGGATCCGTCGTAGCGGGTCACGACCAGGTTGTCGATATAGACCTGGTTGTTGGAAGTCGTGCTCATGCGGACATAGCGCACGGAGGCGTCGTCGATCTCGACCACGTGCCTGACCCAGCTCTGGGTATTGGCCTTGAAATTCTCCACCAGCGTCCAGTTGGTGCCGTCGCTGGACACTTCCACGTTGGCCTCGCGGTTCTGGACCCAGGCATAATAGAAGAGCGTGCCGGCGCCGTCGGCCAGCCGGGGGCTGACAAAACCTGCCTTGTTGCTGAGCTTCAGGCTGTAGGTGCCCTGACAGGCTTGCTCGGTGCTTTGGACATTCTTGTTGGTGGTCCAGGTGCCGGTCGTGGCCGTCACCGAAGTTGCGGCCGTGCCCCAGGCTTCCTGCTCGAAGGTTTCCATGCGATAGTTGTAGTCCTGGGCGCACAAAGTGGCGGCCAGCAGGGCGGCCGAAGCGGCCAAGGCGAATTTCAAAAGGCGTAAGGTATTCATAATCTTTGTTTTGACATATGCGGGGGCGCCGTTGTCGTCTCGGTGCCCAAAGGGACAAAAATACGGTTTTTTCCGCGATGATGCGTCATGAGGGGGCACAAAAAAACCACCCTCCCATTTTTATTTTGCTTTTCGCTCGGTTTGCACTATCGTTCGTGGCTGTCGCCACAGGAGATAGGCGGCACCTCGGAAAAGCAAATTTTTATTTTGCTTTTCGCTCGGTTTGCACTATCTTCAACCCCACATTATCAAACCCAAGAATTATGAATCTCTCGAAGAAAATCATCATCACCGTCGCTCCGGTCTGCCATACCGGCAAGAAGATACCTGCCGGTTGCAAGAACCCCCTGACACCCGAAGAAATCACAGAAGACGTGCTTAATTGCGCCGAGGCCGGCGCCTGCATGGTGCACCTGCACACGCGCGACCTGCAGGGCGAACAGACTTTCGACCTGACCGTCTTCCAGCAGACCATCGACATGATCCATGCCCACAGCGACATCATCATCCAGGGCTCCACGGGCGGTTTGTCGTCGCTCAGCCTGGAAGAGCGTTGCGTCTGCCTCAATGTGCCCGACGTGGAGATCGCTTCCCTGAACATGGGTTCGGTCAACTTCGGAGAGACCGTCTATATCAACACCCTGCCCGACATCCGCTATTGGGCCGACCGCATGAAAAAGGCCCATGTCATCCCCGAGATGGAGCTGTTCGACCTGAGCATGGTCGAGACCTGCACCCGGCTGGCCGACGAAGGCGTGCTGCAGCGCCCGTTGCACTACAATTTCTGCCTGGGCCCGGGCAACTCGAGCAACCTCTCGGCCAAGGCCAATGTCTTGCAATGCCTCTTGTCGCTGGCCGAAAGCGGCAGCAGCTGGGGCCTGAACCACGACGCCATGGCCGACCAGTCGTTCCTGGCCTGCGCCGTCGGCATGGGCGCCAACGCCGTTCGCGTGGGATTTGAAGACAGTTTCTATTACGCACCGGGCAAAGTGGCCGCCAACAACGCC
The DNA here is from genome assembly GCA_017958305.1 of Bacteroidales bacterium. Classification (GTDB taxonomy): domain Bacteria; phylum Bacteroidota; class Bacteroidia; order Bacteroidales; family UBA1402; genus UBA1757. The sequence goes on from JAGDCW010000154.1 coordinate 2,961, forward strand.
GTCCTGGTCAAGCACCTGGTGGCCCTCATCCGTCAGATGGGCTACGAGCCCGCCACGGCCGAGGAAGCCCGCATCATGTTAGGCATCAAGAAATGAACCGTCTTTCCTATTCAGCAGTATTGCGACAGTATCCCGAAGTCTCGGGCGATTGCCGCTCGGACATCCGCAGCCTGCTCCTTCGGCAGCGCATCAAGCTGGTGGTCATGGACGACGACCCCACGGGCATCCAGACGGTGCATTCCTGCCGCCTGGTGACCGACTGGCAGGCCGACAGCCTGCAGGCCGCCCTGGCCGACGAAGCACCCTTTTTCTATGTGCTGACCAATACCCGGGCCATGACCCGCGACGAGGCCGCCCGCGTGACCGAATCAGCCGTGCAGGCCGTGCTGGAGGCCAACCGCCAGGCCAGCTACCGCTTGGTGTTCATCAGCCGCAGCGACTCCACCCTGCGCGGACATTTCCCGCTGGAGACCGACCTGATGGCCCAGGGCCTGCGCCACAACGGCCAGGCGGTCTGTCCCGTCACCTTCTTTGCCCCGGCCTTTCTGGAAGCCGGCCGTTTCACGCTGCTGGGCTGCCACTACCTGAAAGACGGCGACACGCTGGTGCCTGTCTCGGAGAGCGAGTTTGCCCGAGACAATGTGTTTGCCTACCATTCGGCCATTTTGAAAGACTATATCGCCGAAAAGCTCGGCAATGAAGATTTCCTATACCGTTCCCTGCCGCTGACGGAGTTTCCCGGCCAGACACCCGCCCGGCGCCTGCAGATATTGGAAGATTTGACCGAACAGGCCCGCGGCAAAGGCTTGCCCGCCTACGTCAGCGTGGACGCCCTGCGCTACAGCGACCTGCAGGCTTTCGCCCTGACGCTCCTGACGTGGATGGGCCGGCACGACGAGGCGGTGGTGATCCGCAGTTCGTCTTCGCTGCCCAAGGCCATGAGCGGCATCGACGACCGGCCCTTGCTGGACCGTCGGGATTTTGTCGGAGAAGGCGCCGCCACGGCTCCGGGACTGTTCATTGTCGGTTCCCATGTCAAGAAATCGACCGCCCAGTTGAATGCTTTGCTCGAGCGGCAAGGCACGGTCGGCATCGAACTGGACATCCGCAGCATCCTGGACCGCCCGCAACCGCTGTTGGACGAGGTGCAGGCCCGGCTCAAGGAACTGGCTGGCCAAGGCCTCTGTCCGGTGGTCTATACCTCGCGGCAGGAAGTGCGGCTCGACGATGCCGACGAGCGGCAGCGGCTGGGTCGGCAAGTGTCGGATTTCCTGGTGTCGATTGTGAGCCATTTGAGCTATCGGCCCTCCTGGCTGGTGGCCAAAGGGGGCATCACTTCGCACGACATACTCACCAAGGGCCTTTGCGTGCGCACTGCCCAGGTGATGGGTCAGATCCTTTCGGGCGTGCCTTGCCTTCGCACCGCCCAGGATGCCGCCATCCCCAACCTGCCCTATGTCATCTTCCCCGGCAATGTCGGAGAGGAAGACTCCCTGGCCCAGGTCTTCGAAAAACTACGGTAAGAATCAGGGCAGCAGCTGCGGCCAGCCGTCGGGAGTCCAGCCCACGGAGCGCTGGATAAGCAGGGCGGCACCGTTTTGCGTGGCGCTGTAGCCGTGACAGATGAAGATGTCCTGGCCGTCGAAATTGTAAACGGCGCAATGCCCTGCGGCTTCCCATTCCTTCTTGTCGCCTTCCAGGAAAAGAGTACCGCCGCCCTTGGCCATATCCACGCCTTCATGGTCGAGGTAGGGACCGTCCACTTGTCTGCTGCGGCCCACAGCCACCCGGTAGTTGCTTTGGGCGCCCCGGCAACAGTAGTCCCACGACACAAACAGATAATAATAGCCGTCGTGTTTGAAAATGAAGGGCGCCTCGATGGCGTTCGTCCCCGCGTAGCGCGAAGTGGGATTGGGCTCCGACGGGGTGAAGCCGGGATCGTAGCGGCGGGCGATGGTACGGGGCCGTTCGCCTGCAGCGATATGCATGGTGGAATCGAGCCGGGCCATCTGGATGCCGTCCCAGAACGAGCCCCAGACCAACCAAGGCTGGTCGAAACCGTCGATGACAAAGTTGGGATCGATGGCATTCCAATTGTCGCGATGCTCGCGCGATGAGACTATGCAACCCTCGTCTTTCCACAGACCGGCACCAAGAGAGCGGCTGCTGAGCAATCCGATGGCCGAGCCGTTCCGCCCGAAAGACGAGCAACTGTAGGCCATCCACCAGCGTCCATGCCAACGGATGATGTCGGGTGCCCAGACATGACTGTCGAAGCGGGGCACGGAATCGGTGGTCCAACCCGGTATGACCGACATCACCGGCCGGCGCGTCACAGTCCATGTCTGCCGGTCGCTTGAGGTCATTTGCTGGATCCCCATGCCGGTGGCAAACAGATAATAGGTATCGCCGTCCTTGGCCATGACGGGGTCATGGACCGAAGGCTGTCCGGTCTGGTAGGATTCGCTCCTTGGCCGTTGGCGTTGCTGGGCGACAGCCGTCAGGCACACACCCAAGACGGCCATGACAAGAAGAAAGGCGATCTTTTTCATAGTCGATAGTTTCCGGCGATTATTCAAAAAATGTCAGGCCCGGGGTTCCTCGTCTTTGATGATGGACTGGGTGGGATCGATGAAGAAGAACAGGATGGCGCTGATGATGAGCATGGCGGCAATCAGGTAGAGCGGCAGGTTGTAGTTGCCCGAGGCGCTGACCAGATAGCCGAAAATGGTGGCGCAGACAAAACCGCCCAGGTTGCCGGCCGTGTTCATGGCTCCCGAAAGGGCGCCGGCGTATTTCTTACCAAGGTCGATGCAGAGGGCCCAGGCACTGGGCAGCATCAGGTCGATGATGCCGAAGCAGAGCGACAGGAACACGAAGACCTGCATCTTGCCCGGGATGAAAGCAGCCAGGAACATGCAGACAGCCGAGATGACCAGTGCGGCCGAGCCCACCGCCTTGCGGCCCACCTTCAAGCCGTATTTGGCCGTCAGACGGTCGGTGATGTAGCCACCGGAGATGTTGCCCACCATGCTCAAGACGAAGGGCACGGCAATGGCGTAGGTGAGCTGGGATTTCTCAAAACCACGGCCCAGTTCCATGAAAGTGGGGAACCAGGAGAAGAAGAACCAGCTGCCGAAAGCATAGAAGAAATACATGCTCAGGATGAGCCAGAACTGCTTGGACGAGAAGAACTGCTTCCAGGGAATCCGCAGTTTTTCCGCCACCTGGGCTTTCATGACCGGAGCCTCCTCCATTTCTTCACGGCTGATGCCACGCATCTGGGTAGGATGGTTGCGGTAGAACAGCAGCCAGACCAGCGCCCAGACCACGCCGACGGCACCCAGGATGTAGAAGGCTGTGCGCCAACCCATGTGGGTGACGATGGGGATGACCACGAAAGGCGTGAGGGCCCCGCCCATGCGGGTGGCCGCCCAGATAAACCCCTGGGCCTTGCCCACCTGGTTCTTGGGAATCCAACGGCTGATGACACCCGTCGAGCAGGGAGAGGAACCGGCCTCGCCCACCCCGAACATGAGGCGCACCAGCAGCAGGCCGATGAACCCCTGGGCCATACCGGTGAAGATGGTGAATGCCGACCACCAGAGCACGATCAGGGTGAGCACGCCGCGGTGTCCGCGCTTGTCGCCCCAGGCGCCCATGGGGATCTGCATCAGTCCATAGGAAAGGATGAAGGCGCTCAGAATCCAGCCCCACTGGTCGGGACTGATATTCAAATCGCGCATGATGTCCGAACCGGCCACACTGATGTTGATACGGTCCAGGAAGGTGACGACGCCCAACAGGACGAGCATCGCCAGTATCAAGGTTCTTTTCTTGACAGCCATGGTTTACAATTGAGATTACAACATGCCTTTTTCCTGCAGGAACTTCTTGAGGCCCTGAACGCCGGAGACGGGGCTGGAGAGCACCGGCTTGCCGGTGATTTCGCTCAGTTTCTGCTCCATGCGGGCCATCGAACCCTGGGCCAGCACGAAGAGATCGACCTGGTCGGCAATCCTCTCGGCGGCTTCGCGGATGAGACGGTCGTGGGTTTCGCCGTCGCCCGACTGACCGGCCTGGAAAGCACCCTTGGCCAGCCCGTCGACCAGCACGACTTGCTTGCCGGCTTCACGGGCGGCACGCTCCAGCAGCCGACGGGTCGGGTCGAGCGTGGTGGGCAGCGTGGAAATCACGGCGATGCGCTTGGCCGAATTGACAGCCTTCACAGCCATGGGATAGTCGATGCGGAACACGGGGATCGGGGCGATCTCATTGCCCAGGTCGGCGATGTCGCCCACCGAAGAGCAGCAGTTGAACACCACATCGGCCCCGCTGTCGGCGGCTGTCAGGTAATAGCCCAGCAGACGACGGCGTACGGCCGGGGTCACCTTGTCGTTGGCGATGACTTCCTGGATGAGGGTGTCATCGGCGATATGGTTCAGCTTCACTTCGGGAAGGTACTCCTTGAAAATCTTGGTCAGCGGTTCGACCAAAGCCATGGCGGTATGCACGGCAACAACTCTAATCATAGCGGTAAGTATTATAAGTTTTCAGATGATTCCGTGGTCCCAAAGGTAAGGAAAGCGACTCGCAAAACAAAATTTATTTTGGAGTGGCAGTCTGCCAAATTATACCTATCTTCGCGCTATCGGGGCGAGTCCCTGTAAAAACCCTTTATCATGCTAGAAGAGAGACAGTTGCATATCAACAGAATCCTGCAGAAAATGCAGGAGGCCCAGGTCGCTGCCTGCCTGGTGTCCACCCCGGTGAACACCTACTACGTGTTGGGCCGGATAGTCAACGGCTACACCTACCTCGATCTGGACGGCCACCTGCTGGTTTTTGTCCGGCGGCCGGCCGACCTGAAGGCCTCGGACCTGGCCTTGGCCGACGACTGCCTCTTCATGATCCGCAAGCCCGAACAACTGCCCGGGCTGCTGGCCGAGAAAGGGCTGGCACTGCCTCCGTCCCTGTGGGTGGAAGGTGAAGAGATGCCCCAGTCGCAGTGGGCCAGGCTCAGTGCCTGCTTTGCCTCCTCCAAGATACTCAACGGCAGCCACGCCCTGCGTCAGGCCCGCAGTGTCAAGACCCCCCGGGAGCAGCAGCTGCTGCGCGAGTCGGCCCGCCTGCACGAGGCGGTCTATCGGCAGATTCCCCAGGTGTTCCGGCCGGGCATGACCGAAAGGGAGCTGGTGGTCGAAATAGAGTACCTGATGCGCAAAGGCGGCTGCCTGGGCTTGTTCCGCACCTACGGCAACGACATGGAAGCCTACATGGGCAGCCTGCTGAGCGGTGACAACGCCGCCGTGAGCTCGCCCTACGACTTCGCCCTGGGCGGGGCCGGGCATCCCTCCAACCCCATCGGTGCGACAGACACGCCCATCCGCGAAGGGCAGAGCATCCTCATCGACATGTGCGGCAACTTTACCGGCTACATGGACGACCTGAGCCGCTGCTACAGCGTGGGGCGGCTGCCAGAGGCCGCCTACCGTGCCCACCAGACCGCCTTGGAAGTGCAGGCCTACATCCAGGAGCAGCTTCGGCCGGGCAACGTCTGTGGAGAGATCTACAACGGTGCCCTCGACATCGTCCGCCGTGCCGGACTGGCCGACCGTTTCATGGGCAAGGCCCAGCAGGCCCGCTTCGTCGGACACGGCACCGGACTGGTGATCAACGAGCTGCCGGTGCTCGCCCCCAGGATGAACGAGGTGCTGCAGGCCGGCATGGTGCTGGCCGTCGAGCCCAAGATCATCATCGACGGCGTTGGGGCCGTCGGCACCGAAAACACTTTCATCGTCACGGAACAGGGCGGCGACAAGCTTTCCACCCTCAGTGACGAGATTGTTGATTTGACAGACAATTAATCATGATGAAGACTGCCATGGCAGGCTCATCACCATTTGCTTCGTATAATGTCCCAAAACGATTTCGCTTCCCGTCATATCGGGATTTCCGAGCAAGACCAGGCTGTGATGCTGGCCAAGATCGGAGTCAAGAGCCTCGATGAGCTCATCGACAAAACCCTGCCTGAAGATATCCGGCTGCCTGAGCTGCCCGACCTGCCCGAGGCCCTCACCGAAGGCCAGTTTGCCCGCCGCATCGACGAGCTGGCAGCCATGAACCGCTGCTACCGGAGCTATATCGGCCAGGGCTGGTATGGCAGCCACACCCCCGCCGTCATCCAACGCAACATCCTGGAGAACCCGGTCTGGTACACTTCCTACACCCCCTACCAGGCAGAGATTTCCCAAGGACGGCTGGAGGCCCTGTTTGTCTTCCAGACCATGGTCTGCGAACTGACCGGACTCAACCTGGCCAACTGTTCCCTGCTCGACGAAGCCACCGCCGCTGCCGAAGCCGCCATGATGATGTTCAATCTCAGGAGCCGCGCCCAGGAGAAAGACGGCGTCTGCCGCCTGTTTGTCGACCGGGCCGTCTTCCCGCAGACCAAAGCCGTGCTGCGCACCCGCTGCAGTGAGCAGGGCATCGTCATATGCGAAGGCGACTATGCCGCTTTCCAGCCCAGCACCGGGTATTTCGGCGCCATCGTCCAGTATCCCGACGCCAACGGCAACATCGAGGACTACCGCGATTTCTGCGAGCAGGCACACGCCGCCGGCATGAAAGTGGCCGTGGCCACCGACCTGATGGCCCTGGTGCTGCTCAACACCCCGGGCAGCTGGGGCGCCGACATCGCCTTCGGTTCGGCCCAGCGCTTCGGCCTGCCCATGGGCTACGGCGGTCCGACAGCCGCCTTCTTCGCCGCCAAGGACGAATACAAGCGCTTTTTGCCCGGCCGCATCATCGGCCTTTCAAAAGACAGCCACGAGAAGCCTGCCTACCGCCTGGCCCTGCAAAGCCGCGAACAGCACATCAAGCGTGAGAAGGCCACCTCGAACATCTGCACCGCCTCGGCCCTGATGGCCGACATGGCCGCCCTGTATGCCGTCTGGCACGGACCGCAGGGGCTCCGCGACATCGCCGCCGCCATCCACGGCAAAGCCTCCTACCTGGCCGACGCCCTCGAAGTCTATGGCTACACCCAAGAGAACAATGCCTTCTTCGACACGCTGAAGATCGGCCTGCCCGAAGGCTTGACAACGGCCCGGTTGAAAAAGGTCACCGAATCGTACGGACTCAACCTGCACTATTTTGCCGACGGCAAAGTGGGCATCAGCCTGGACGAAACCACCGACGAGGCCGCCCTGGAAACCCTGATCGAGGCCCTGGCCGCCGCCGTGGACAACGCGCCCGTGCCCGTCGGAGAAGAAGATTGGAACAACATCTGCTCGCTGGACGACAGCTGCCTCAGGCAAGACCGGTTCATGTCGCAACCTGTCTTCCACAGCTACCACAGCGAGACAGACATGATGCGCTATATCAAACGCTTGGAGAACAAGGATATCTCCCTGACCCACTCCATGATCCCCCTGGGCAGCTGCACCATGAAGCTCAATGCAGCCGCCGAGATGCTGCCGCTGAGCCGCCCCGAGTTCGCCTCCCTGCATCCGCTGGCCCCCAAGTCACAGGCCAAGGGCTATCTGACCATGATCGAGGAGGTGAGCCGGATGCTGTGCTCGCTGACAGGTTTTCAGGCCTGCTGCCTGCAGCCCAATTCCGGAGCCGCCGGTGAATACGCCGGCCTGCGGGTGATCCGCGAGTATTTCAAGGCCCAGGGACAGGAGCAGCGCCGGCTGATCATGATTCCCGATTCGGCCCACGGCACCAATCCCGCCAGCGCCCACCAGGCCGGTTTCGACATTGTCCACGTCTGCTGCGACAGCCAGGGCAACATCGATGTCGGGGACTGGGAGGCCAAGGCCCGCGACAACGCCGACCGCCTGGCCGGCTGCATGATCACCTATCCTTCGACCCACGGCATCTTCGAACCCCAAATCAAGCGGCTCTGCCGGATTGTCCACGAAAACGGCGGCCTGGTCTATATGGACGGCGCCAACATGAACGCCCAGGTGGGACTCACCTCGCCGGGCCATATCGGGGCCGACATCTGCCACCTGAACCTGCACAAGACCTTCGCCATGCCTCACGGAGGCGGCGGTCCGGGCATGGGCCCCATCTGCTGCAACGACCGCCTGGCGCCCTACATGCCCGTCTATGCGCCCGACCAGGCCAAGGGCATCACGGTGGCTACCGCGCCCTACGGCAATGTCATGCTGCTGCCCATCACCTACGGCTACCTGCTCATGATGGGCGCCGAAGGCTTGCGCCGCGCCACCGAGGCCGCCATCCTCAGCGCCAACTACATGGCCGCCTGCCTGAAGGATCTCTACGGCATCTATTACACCGGTGCCAGGGGCTATGTCGGGCATGAGCTGATCCTCGACTGCCATGGCTTCAAGGAGACGGGCATCGACGACGGTGACATTGCCAAGCGCCTGATGGATTTCGGCTTCCACGCCCCCACCCTGTCCTTCCCCGTTCACGGCACGCTGATGATCGAGCCCACCGAAAGCGAGAGCCTGGCCGAGATAGACCGTTTTGTCGAGGCCATGAAGGCCATCCGGGAGGAAATCCAGGCCGTGGCCCAGGGCCGCAGCGACGCGCAGGACAACCCGCTCAAGAACGCCCCCCATCCCCAGTACGAACTCTCTGCCGACGACTGGACGCATCCTTATCCGCGCAGTCAGGCCGCCTATCCCCTGGACTGGGTGCGCGACAACAAGTTCATGATTCCCGTGGGCCGGGTGGACAACGCCTACGGGGACCGCAACCTGGTGGCCACTATGGCCGAAAACTGACATTCTGTCGAAACAGTGCGTCAGAAGGCTGCCTTTTGTGGCAGCATTATGTGTGACTGCCCTTTGTGGCAAGGTTTTTGCATGTGGTTTTGCCAACACGATCGATTATGAGCAAGAACAAGAAGAAAAAAACAGACGAAAAGCCCCTGAACGAGCCTCAAAAAGCCTCCGCCCAGGAACAAAAGCAGGAAAACCCGAAGCCCCAACCCGGGCAGCCTGCCGCCGAGCAGGATCCGACAGCCAAAGAACTGGAGGAACTCAAAGAGAAGTATGCACAGCTCAACGACTCCTACCTGCGCAGCCGGGCCGAATTCGAGAACTTCCGCAAACGCTCGTTGAGCGAAAAGGCGGAACTCATCAAGAACGGCGGCGAAAAGGTCCTGGTGGACCTGTTGCCCGTCATCGACGATTTCGAGAGAGGCTTGGCCGCCATGGACAAGGCAGAGGATGTCACCGCCCTGAAAGAAGGCATGAACATCATCTACAACAAGATACAGAGCTTCCTCAAGCGCAACGGCGTCGAGCCCATTGAGACCAAGGACCAGCCTTTCAACACCGACCTGCACGAAGCCATCGCCATGATTCCGGCGCCGCAGGAGGACATGAAGGGCAAGGTGATCGACTGCACCCAGAAAGGATATTATCTCAACGAGAAAGTGATACGTTTCGCGAAAGTGGTAGTGGCCAACTGACCGCAGAAGGAGAGAAAAACATATGGCAGAAAAAAGAGATTACTACGAAGTGCTCGGCGTTGACCGCAACGCCTCGGACGAAGACATCAAGAAAGCCTACCGCAAGAAGGCCATCCAATATCACCCCGACAAGAATCCCGGTGACAAGGAGGCCGAAGAGAAATTCAAGGAAGCGGCGGAAGCCTACGAGGTCTTGAGCAACCATGAAAAACGGCAGCGTTACGACCAGTTCGGACATGCCGGGCTGAATGGGGCGGCCGGCGGCGGTTTCAGCGGCGGCGGTTTCTCCATGGAGGACATCTTCTCCCAGTTCGGCGACATCTTCGGCGGCCACTTCGGCGGCTTCGGAGGTTTCGGAGGTTTCGGCGGCGGCCGCGGCGGACAACGGGTGAACCGGGGTTCCGACCTGCGCGTCAAGGTGAAACTCACATTGAAGGATATCGCCAACGGCGTGGAGAAAAAGATCAAGGTGCGCAAGCAAGTGGCCTGCGAACACTGTCACGGCACGGGCGCCGAAGGCGGCAACGCCTACAAGACCTGTCCCACCTGCCAGGGCAAGGGGGTCATCAACCGCATCTCGAACACCATCCTGGGCCGCATGCAGACCCAGAGCGTCTGCCCCGACTGTCAGGGCGAAGGCAAGATCATTGTCGACAAATGCCCCGAGTGCCACGGCGAAGGGGTTGTCATCAAGGAAGAAATCATCACCATCAACATCCCGGCCGGTGTTTCCGAGGGCATGCAGCTCACCGTGAGCGGCAAAGGCAATGCCGCGCGCCACGGCGGCGTGAACGGCGACCTGCTGGTGCTCATCGAAGAAGAGCCCGACAAGGAGTTGATCCGCGAAGACAACGATCTGATATACAACCTGCTGCTCAGCTTCCCCACGGCGGCTTTGGGCGGCACGGTCGAGATTCCGACCATCGACGGCAAGGTCAAGGTCAAGATAGATCCGGGTACCCAGCCGGGCAAGGTGCTCCGCCTGCGGGGCAAGGGACTGCCCACCGTGAACCGCTACGGCAACGGCGATTTGCTGGTCAACATCAGCGTGTATATCCCCGAGAACCTGAGCCGGGACGAGAAAAAGCAGATCGAGGCCATGGGCCAGTCGGAGAATTTCAAGACTTCCCCCAGCCTGAGCCAGAAGATTTTCTCACACTTCAGGAATTTGTTCGATTAAAAGGACACGGCCTCAGCCAACGTAGGTCTCCAGCAAGGTGGCCCGGGGCTGCGGCAGCAAGCGATAATCGGCCAAGGCGGCCGGTATCAGGACGGTCTCTCCGCGATGGAGGACCGTTTCTTTTTGCTCCTCCCCTGCCACCAGACGGACACTGCCCCCGATGCAGATGCAGATGACAAAACTGCCCAGGTGGCGCAGGTCGCGATGCAGCGGCGTGGTTTCCCCCTCGGCATTCAGTTCCAAGAGGTTGGTGGTGAAATAAGGACAGTCGGCCAGGGTCACCGCCTGGTTTTCGGCCCGGGTGTAGCGGATGCGGCTGTCGGTGTTGCGATGGTAGTCGAGCACTTCGGCGGCCAGGGCGGTATGCAGCTCGCGACGCCGGCCGTCGGCATCGACCCGGTTGTAGTCGTACAGACGATAGGTGTAGTCGGAGCTTTGCTGGATTTCGGCCAACAGCAGGCCCTTGCCGATGGAATGCACGCAGCCGGGACGGATGAAAAAGGCATCGCCGGGTTGCGGCTGTTCCCGGTGCAGCACCTCCTCGATGCTGTCGGAGGCAATGCGGCGCTTGTACTGCGCCAGGTCGAGATCCTGCGAGAAGCCAGTCACCAGTTGGGCACCGGGTTCGGACTCCAGCACGTACCACATCTCGGTCTTGCCTTTGGCCGAAGGACCGTGGTGCCGTCGAGCCGCCTTGTCGTCGGGATGGACCTGGACGGAGAGATCCTCCTTGGCGTCGATGAACTTGACAAGCAAAGGAAATTCGTTCCCGAAGCGGGCCTGTACGCCGGTTCCCAGCAAACCAGCGGCATCCAAGGCAATCAACTCGCTGAGCGAACGTCCTTTCAGGGCGCCTTCGCTCACCACGGACACATGCCCCTCGACCTGGGAAATCTCCCAGCTCTCCCCTATGCCGTCGCAACTTTCGGGCAGCGACTTATAGGAGCAGATTTTGTCTCCGCCCCAGATGACTTGCTTCAGTATCGGTTCAAATTTCAAAGGATACCACATCGGTTCAGGCTGTTAGATGATGATTATGGCTGCGGCACTGCCAGCACTTTGCCGTGGTCTTTGACCACCTGCTCTTTCCATTTGTCGTTGTAGGGTTCCTGGATGGGCGAAGCCGGGATGCTCTTGGAATAGCCGTTATTCTGGAAACTCCCGTCGGGATTCTGACGCTTGATGTTGCCGTCGATGTACTTCACAAGCAGGTATTTGTCCAGTTCTTTCCAGCGGCGGAAGAGTTGCTGGGCCGAGTGCGAGGAAAAATCGGCCAGGAAGTTCTCCTGTCCGCCCCTGCGGCTGTCGCGATCGACCTCCTTGAGCCGGGCCATCATGCCCCTTTCGTGGGCATCGACAATCTGACGCACCTCGGCGCCGATCTTGTCGTAGCGCAGATAAGCCAGCTGGGCGATGCGGCTCACGGTCCAATACATCGATGTCTCCGAATACTCGATGAGCGAGCCGTTGCCCTGACGATAGGGTTCCGGAACATCTTTCAGACACGTGTAGAAAGGCGTGAGCGGGGAGGTGCCGGCATCATCGACGCCGAACCAGTAGATGCCCGCCGGGTGCCAGTTGCGGCTCTGGGACACGAACCACCAGCCTGTCTGCTGCGTGGCGATGGCCCTTTCGTTGATATAGCGCTTGCCCTCGTACTCGAATTCCATCGGGCGCCAACGGTAAGGCAGGCCGCTGCCGCCGGCTCCGATATCGAGGGTCATGTCCATGGGCGTACCCTCGTAGTGGTCGCGCATCATGTCGGCCAGGTCCTTGGCGGTGAGTTTGCGGACGGGCTTGACGTAGAGGGGCATGTGGTTGTCCAGGTCGTAGCCCATGGCATAATCGAGGTAGGCGTCCATGCCGGAGGCAAAACGGTTGAAGAAAGACCACACGCGGGCTTCGCAGGCGCGGGCGCCGCTGAAGTCGAGCGGAGCATACACATCGCAGAAGCTGAATTCCTCGTCCTTGCCCGAAAAGATGCCCTGCTGGCGTGCCTGCTTGATGACATCCTTGGCATAGAGGCAATTGTCGGGATCGTTGAAATCGATCGTGGTGATGCGGGCCTGGTTGGCGTGGGCGCTGATACAGCCGTCGGGGATGCGTTTGGCCACCCACACGGCGCCCTTGTTCACATTGACTCCCTTCTTGTTGTATTTCGGGGCCTTGCCGATGATTTCCATGATCCAGGCCTCGTTGGCATCGGCAATCGAGAAGGATTCGCCTTCCGAGGCATAGCCGTAGCGCTGCATCAGGTCGTCGATGACATGGATGGCCTCGCGGGCCGTGCGCGAACGCTGCAGGGCGACATAAATCAGGGAACCGTAGTCCATGATGGCTGTCGAATCGTAGAACTCACGGCCGCCATAGGTGGTCTCGCCGATCACCACCTGGTGTTCGTTCATATTGCCCACCACCGAGTAGGTATGGGCCACCTGGGGTATCTCGCCCAGGTATTTGCCCGTGTCCCATTCATATATCTTGAGCATGGTGCCGGCCGGATAGTCGGCAGCCGGGCGGAAATAGAGCTCGCCATAGAGCTGGTGGGAATCGGCGGCATAGGTCACCATGACCGAACTGTCGGCCGATGCGCCCCGGGTCACGATGAGGTTGGTGCAGGCCCACAAGGGGAGCCCTCCGCCGCAAAGCAGCGCCAGGACAGAAACAAGGATGGTTTTCTTCATAATCCGTTCATAATTAGCGGTTCCACGACTCCGAAAGATAGCGTTCACGGGCCAGATGCCCGATGGCTTCCAGGGCCGGAGCCTCCCAGGCGGCCGGTTGTGTCTGCCAGTATCGGCAGCAGGCCTGGACAAAGATATTGAAAAATTCCTTTGCCGCCACCTTTTCGGGGAGATATTGCCTGAGATTGGTCACCGGCGAGGGCACCGAAGGCACCTTGCAGCGGCAGCCGCCCACCGCCGGCCGCGGTTGCGAGTCCAGGCCCAGCGCCCGATGGAGAGCCTCCAAGTCGGTGTCGTAGAGCAAGGTGCCGTGATGCAGCTCGCGTGTTTTCGTCACATGGGTGGCCGTCCCCGACACCTTGGCCCCGTCGATCCACAAGTCCTTGCGCTCGCCGCGGCTGACCGGCAGGCCCAGGGAGGCCAGGATTTCGATGACCGGCGTCAGGAAACTGCCGTCCAGGGAGGAGCGTCCCGCCTGGCGGTTGCCCACAAAACAATAGTTCAAATTGCCCTGGTCGTGATAGACGGCTCCCCCGCCCGACATACGGCGCACGACCGTCACGGCGTGGGCGGCGCACCAGGCCTCGTCCACCTCGCTGCCCCTGTCCTGGTTGCGTCCCAGGACGACCGAAGGCCCGTTGACATAGAGCAACAGGCACTCGTCTCCGCCCTGCAGCAGATATTGCTCGGCTGCCAGGTTCCAGGCGGGATGGTCGTAGGGGCTGCTGAGGACGATCATTTCACATTGAAAGCCACACGCAGTTCCTCAATCTCGTCGTCTTCGATGGGACAGAGAGGTCCGATGGCAGAGGCCATCACCAGCGAGTTGGCGCTGAATTCGGCCACTTCGAGGTAGTCGAAGGTCTGCATCAGCCGGTCGCCCGTCACGATCACACAGTCGTTCTCGACCAGGAGGGCGCGATGCTTGGCAAACATGGCCGCCACCTTGTCGACCGACTTGTAGTGGTCGCCGAAGGGGATGTTGGGCATATCCTGCAGGAAGATCCAGCTTTCGGGGATGGTGCGGACATCGAACTTCTTGCCCGTCACGGCAAAGGCCATCAGGTGGGGCGACTGGGTGGAGATGATGGAATTGATGTGCGGATTCTCCTGGTAGATGCGGTAATGCAGGGCCACCGAGCGGCTGGGCGTCTTGCCGGCCTCGGCCATGCCGTCGCGCACCTGCACGATGTCTTTGGGCTGGATGTCCCAGCGCGGCACATTGGGGGTCGTGATCAGGAAATCGTTGCCCCGCCAGCGGCACGACACGGTGCCGTAGGTCGAGATCATCAGTCCCTGGTTGCAGGAACGGTGGATCACGTTGCACATTTCCGTGCGGATGGCCCGCTCGTCGGAGGGATAGCTCACATCCATGTAATGGGGGATGTGATGCGGAATGCAGGAATTGAAGTCGGCGATCTGGGAATCGGCCAGCGACTTGGGCTTGCCGATATGGCCGGCATTGACCAGCGTGCGGCAGCAGAATTCCAAGGTCTCGAAGCGCTCGTAGGCATCCATCATGTCGGTGCCGCCCAGCACCACGCCGTGGTTCTCGAGGATCACGGCCTTGTATTTTTCGTTCTTGAAGACCTCGGCGATGACATTGCCCAACTCCTGGCTGCCCGGGCAGGCATACTTGGCATAGCCGATCTCCCCGCAGATGTTCTTGGCCTGGGGGATGATGTTCGTGTTGGGAATCTGCCGGGCGATGCTGAAAGCCACCAGTCCCGGCGGATGGGCGTGGATGACCGCCTTGATTTCGGGCCGGGTCTCGTAGATGGCCTTGTGGAAGGGATATTCCGACGAAGGTTTGTGCGGACCGACGACGGTGCCGTCTTTCTTGACACAGACGATGTCCTTGGGCGTCAGCGTGCCTTTGTCGATGGCCGAAGGGGTGACCCAGATATCGCCGTTGTCGTCGCGAATGGAGATGTTGCCACCCGAAGTCGTGGTCATCCCGCTGCGGTAGATGCGGCCGATGATGATGTTGATCTGCTCGGCCGGATGCATCAAAGTAGTGTCTAACTGTCTCATTCCATATTGGATTTCAATTGTTCAAAAAAAGCCCATTGCACGATGCCGGAGGCAACGGACACGTTCAGGGAATGCTTGGTGCCGAACTGGGGGATCTCCACGCAGCCGTCGCAGGCATCGACCACCGTCTGCTGCACCCCCTTGACCTCGTGTCCCAGCACCACGGCATATTTGAGGGCGGGATCCAGTTGCAGACGGTCCAGAGAGATGCTGCCGTGCGCCTGCTCCACGGCATAGACCACATAGCCTTCCGATTTGAGCGCCTCGACCGCCTTGAGCGTATCGGCCTCGTAGCTCCAGGCCATGCTCATCTCGGCGCCCAGGGCTGTCTTGTGGATCTCGGGGTGCGGAGGGCGGCAGCAGATGCCGCAGAGGATGATTTTCTCCACCCGGAAGGCGTCGGCCGTCCGGAACACAGCCCCCACATTGTGCTGGCTGCGGACATTGTCGAGCACCACGACCAGGGGAATCTTGGCCGATGAGCGGAAGTCGTCCTGCGACAAACGGTTCATTTCCAAAATGCTCAGCTTTTTCATAGCGGTTGGGGACGGTCGGTTTGCATTTCATGCAAAGATAATGAATAAAATCGTATTTTACATGCCGGAGTCACCCTGCACAAGGGAGCAATGAAGACTGGCTGCTCACTTCCAGTGGCTGTCCAGGAAAGCGATGCGGTCGGCAAACCATTTCTTGAGCGTGACAATCTCCTCTTCGTAGCTTGAAACGCGGTAGGCGGCGAACATTCCGGCACCACCGCCCCCGAAGCCACGGCCGAAACCGCCTCCGAAACCCATGCCTCCGAATCCGTCCAAGCCGCCCGGGCTCGGCCGGTCCGATTCGTCCAGCAGCAAATCGGGGTATTTGGCATACTGGCGCTTTTGGGCCTCGGCCAGCAGGAGAGCGTGCTCATCGATATACCTGTTGATGTTGTCGATATCGAGCACTCCCCGGCGAAGTTCCTTCCAGCGCGTCGCGACCTTGGCCATGAAAGCGGGATCCTCGGTGAGCCGCTTCCACAGAGCCGGCGTGGGGTTGGTCTCGCCGCCTTCATAAACCCAGGCGTCTATCTTGTCGGCATTGCAGAAGTTGCAATTGCCGTAGGCCAGATTATAGTCCCAGACCGTGCCGGCATGAAGCTTGCCGCCCGTACCGTCTTCGTTTTGCTTGGTCTTGAAGAAATAAGCGCTGCGTTTCAAGCCGTCGGCATTCAGGCTGAGCTCGGTATGGATAAAATAATCGACGAAAGAAGAGACACTTATGTATTTGGCGTAGCCACTGTCGGGATCGGCAAAACCTTCGCTCTGGATCACCCGCTCGACAGTCTTGACATAGCTGCTGATGTACTCCTGCTGCTCAGGGGTGATCTTGTCGGGTTTGGGATAGTAATAGGTCCAAACCACTTGGTTGAAGTTTCCGCCGAAACCTTCACCGAAACCGCCGCCCCGGTTGATGATGCCGGGGACCTCGGAGGTGAAAGAGGGTTCCCCCTCGTCGGGCGGGTCGATGCGCACGATATAGCCGCCCGTCAATTCCCTGCCGCTGTTGTCTTCTGCCTTGAGCTTGGCAATGTCCAAACGGTTTTCGCCACGCTTGATCCTTTCGCAAAGGATGTAAACGCCGATGTAACGGCCGTTCATAACCACCTCGCAATAGCGGTTGCGGGGCGCCCAGTGCCCCATCTCGCGCCATAGATCGAAGGCAAAGGGATCGCGCATCATGGAAATGTCGTTGTAGGGAGCCAGCAGCACCCAGTCATTGTCGGCCGGCATGCCCAGCAACGCGGCATCCAGGTCCTTGCCATCGGCGCTCTTGGTCTCGAAGGTGAAGCGCTTCTGTTCAAAGAAAAGCGATGAGTTGCCGCGAAGTTTGATGCCGATGCAGCCGTCATAGCCCCGGGCTTTGTCGGTGAGCCGGTTGCGCTTGCCCCGGCCGTTGTCGACAATCTTCATCGTCGCCAGGGATTTCTCCTTGTTGGTCAACGTCCTGCCTTCTGTATCGATGATGACAATGGGCAGATCGGACGAGGTGAATTCCACTTCGTTGGGCGAGGAGGCGGGATCGTATTCGACCCCCATGCCGAAACCGCCGGGAAAGCCACCGCCCGGGAAACCGCCACGGGGGAGACTGTCGGGAAAACCTTCCGGGAATCCACCCGGAAAACCACCGGGAAAGCCGCCGCGAAACATATTGGGCAGACTGTCCATGGGAAAACCACCCGGAAAACCGCCGGGGAAACCGCCTTGAAAGCCACCGGGAAAACCGCCCGGGAAACCGGGGAACTGGGCAAAACCGGCTGCCGGCAGCCAAAGTGCGACGGTCAATAGCAGTGTTTTAAAACTCAATGATTTCATCATCGGAAAAAAATATTCAGGAATCAGTTTTGTACGACGGGGCGGCCTTTGCGCTGAAACAGCTTGAGATCGATGCAATCGGCCATCCTCACATAGCCCTCGGCATTGGGATGCAGGTAGTCGTGCTCGAACAGGTAGTCGGCGTTGAGCCGGGCCGGATCGTCGGGATCGCCCATCACAGCGTCGAAATCGATGACGCCGTCCAGCAGCCCGCTGGTGCGGATCCACTGGTTGAGCCGCTGGCGGCCGGCCTCGTGGTTGTCGCTATAGTAGCCGTTCCCCTTGAATTGCATCACGGGAGCGCCATAGACATAGATGCCCCGCTCGTGGGCCTCGGCGATGATCTGCTTGTACACTTCCACGATCCGGTCGGCCTTGTCCAGGGCATCGCCCCGACCGCCCAAGTCGTTCACGCCCTCGAACAGGATGATATATTTGACACCCTCCTGTCCGAAAAGGTCACGCCGGTAACGGCTGCGGCCGGTGGGACCCAGGCCGCCGAAAAGCACACAGTTGCCGCCCAGTCCCATGTTGAGGACCGCGACACGGCGGGTTTTCGCATTGGCCAGCAGCCGGCGCGACAGGTTGTCGGTCCAGCGGTTCTGGCCGTTGGTGGTCGAGCCCCGGCCGTCGGTGATGGAATTGCCCAGCACCACCACGGCACAGGCCCTTTTTTCGGCCTCGACCTCGATGGCGTCGATCAAGTACCAATGTGCCGTCTTGACGGCCTGGCCGAAATCGGAGGTCTGCCCTTCGGCCAGGTAGGAGTCGGTGCGCGAGCCGGGATGGCCCGTCACGCTGGTCGAAGAGGCCTGGCCCAGATGCAGGGTGATGGCCACATTCTGACGTTCGCCCATGGGAAACCCGACCGGATCGGAAGTGACCAGTTCGCCCGGCTGGATGGTCACAGAGCGATGGCCGCCGAAACTGAGGCCGACCTCTGTTCCCGGCATGATGTCGCTGCTGCTGCCCGCCGTGGCTGCCCGGGCCATCTCTGCGGCATTGACGGTGACCGGTTCGCGGCCGAACTCGTTCGACAACTTGATGCGGACCACCTTGCCGCTGATGGAAGTTTGTACGATCTGGCGCAGGGAGTTGCCGGCCAAACCGGGTGCCGGCGGACAGTTGTGGGGTTCGACCACCTGCTGGGCCGTGGCCCAGGTGGCCACCCAATGCCGGCCGGCAGCGGCCGACGACCATGCCATCACCGCGACGAGGACGGTCAGCAAAAGCGCTTTTTGTTTCATATCATCTGCTTTTCGTGGACTATCGGCACAAAATTATGACAAAGTATCGCACCATCAAATAATAATGCCGACTTAGGTTGCACTTGCATATCTTTGCTATATCTTTGCACCGCTTCATTCAAACATTATCATCATGGAACTGGTTGAACGATTTCTAAGCTATGTGAGCTACGACACTCAGTCGAACGAGGAGACCGACCTCACTCCGAGTACTCCCGGACAAATGGCCTTTGCCAAAGTGCTGGCCGAAGAACTGAAATCCATCGGACTGCAGGATGTGGTCCTGGACGACTATGGCTACCTGATGGCCACCCTGCCGGCCAACACCGACGAAAAAAGGCCCGTGGTCGGATTCATCGCCCACATGGACACCAGCCCCGACATGTCGGGCCGGAAGGTGAAACCGCAAATCGTCAAGAACTACGACGGCGGAGACATCGTGCTCAACGCCGAAGACAACATCATCCTGTCGCCGGCCCAGTTCCCCGAGCTCAAGCAATATGTGGGCCAAGACATCATCTGCACCAACGGCAAAACGCTGCTGGGAGCCGACGACAAAGCCGGCATCGCCGAAATCGTCACGGCCATGGAATACCTGATCGCCCATCCCGAAATCAAGCACGGCAAGATCCGTGTGGGCTTCACCCCCGACGAAGAGATCGGCAAGGGAGCCGACCACTTCAACGTGGAAGCTTTCGCGGCCGACTGGGCCTACACCATGGACGGAGGCGACCTGGGCGAACTGGAATTCGAGAACTTCAACGCCGCCTCGGCCAAGGTTGTCATCAAAGGACGCAACGTACACCCGGGCTATGCCAAGCACAAAATGCTGAACGCCTGCCGGGTGGCCTACCAATATGCCAACATGCTGCCCCGCTGGGAGACACCGGAGCACACCGAAGGCTACGAAGGTTTCTATCATCTGACGGGCGTGAGCGGCACGGTCGAAGAGGCCACGCTGAGCTACATCGTCCGCGACCACGACCGCGACCGCTTCGAGCGTCGCAAAAAGGAGATGGAGCACCTGGCCAACAAGATCAACGCCGAGTTCGGCGCAGGCACGGCCACCCTGATCTTGAAGGATCAGTATTACAACATGCGCGAGAAAATCGAACCCGACAACATGCATGTCGTCAACCTGGCCCTGGAAGCCATGGAAGCCGTCGGCGTCAAGCCGGTGGTGACCCCCATCCGCGGCGGCACGGACGGTGCCCGGCTGTCGTTCATGGGACTGCCCTGCCCCAACATCTTCGCCGGCGGCATGAACTTCCACGGACGCTTTGAATACCTGCCGGTGCCTTCGGCCGAGAAAGCCATGGCAACGGTCGTCAAGATTTGCGAAATGGCCAGATAGCCCACTGTCAGACAAGACCTAACCCGAATCAAACTTCACCGGAGATGAAAACAACCCCCTTTACCCAAACCCACATCGCCCTTGGGGCCAAGATGCATGAGTTTGCCGGTTATAACATGCCCATCGAGTATTCAGGCATTTTGAACGAGCACGAGGCTGTCTGCCAGCGGGTCGGTGTCTTCGATGTGTCGCACATGGGCGAATTCTGGGTCGATGGTCCCAAGGCCCTCGATTTCATCCAGAACCTCTGCTCGAACGACGCTTCGGTCCTGACCGACGGGCAAGCCCAGTACAGTTGCCTGCCCAACGACCACGGCGGCATCGTCGACGACCTGCTGGTGTACCGCGTCAATGCCAAGCGCTATCTGCTGGTGGTGAATGCCTCCAACATCGACAAGGACTGGAAATGGTGCCAGGAGCACAACGCTGTCGGCGCCAAACTGGTGAATGCTTCGGACAAGACGGCCCAGCTGGCCATTCAAGGCCCCTTGGCACAAGCCACCCTGCAGAAACTGACCGAGGTGGATCTGGGCCAGATTGCCTATTATCATTTTGCCTACGGCACGATGGCCGGGGTGGAGAACG
>JAGDCW010000155.1 GCA_017958305.1 Bacteroidales bacterium
CGCGGATCTGGTCCTCGTCCATGCCGGTGATATCGACCCCGGTGCTCTCCTTGATGGCATCGGTCATCGTCAGGCGGCGGAAAGGCGCCTTGAACGAGATCACGTTGTCGCCGTTCTGCACCTCAGTCGTGCCCAGCACCTGGGTGGTGATGTATTCGAGCATCTTCTCGGTAAACTGCATCATCCACAGGTAGTCCTTGTACGAAACATAGATCTCCATGCAGGTGAACTCGGGGTTGTGCGTGCGGTCCATGCCTTCGTTGCGGAAGTTGCGCGAAAACTCGTACACCCCTTCGAAACCGCCCACGATGAGGCGCTTCAGATAGAGCTCGTTGGCAATACGCAGATAGAGCGGGATGTCCAGTGCGTTGTGATGAGTGATGAAGGGACGGGCAGCGGCGCCGCCGGGGATGGACTGCAAGACGGGCGTATCGACCTCCAGGTAGCCGTGCTGGTTGAAAAACTCGCGCATGGCGTTGAAAATCTTGGTCCGCTTGATGAAGATGTCCTTCACGCCCTCGTTCACCACCAGGTCGACATAGCGCTGGCGATAGCGCAACTCGGGATCGTTGAAGGCGTCATAGACCACGCCGTCCTTCATCTTGACCACGGGCAGCGGACGCAAGGTCTTGGCCAGCACGGTCAGTTCCTGGGCGTGGACCGAGATCTCGCCCGTCTGGGTGCGGAACACGAAACCCTTGATACCGACAAAGTCGCCGATGTCGAGCAGTTTCTTGAAGACGGTATTATACATTTCCTTGTCCTCTCCCGGGCAGATCTCATCGCGGTTCACATAGATCTGGATGCGGCCCTGGGAATCTTTCAGCTCCATAAAGGAAGCCTTGCCCATGATGCGGCGCGACATGATGCGGCCGGCCACGCAGACCTGGCGCTTGGGCTCCTCGTCATCCTTGAAGTTGGCCTTGATCTCGACAGAGAAGGCATCGGTGGGATATAGTGCGGCGGGGTAGGGCTCGATGCCCATGTCGCGCAGGGCCTGCATGCTTTGGCGGCGTCCCTGCTCCTGCTCGCTCAGTTCTTGTACACTCATGTCCTTGTTATGTTTTAGGCAGACAACAGGCCCTTCACGTAGGCCACCAAGTCTTCCTTGGCGATGCTCTCCTGCTGGCCGGTCTGCATGTTTTTGATCTGTATTTTCTGTTCGTTGATTTCGTTTTCACCGGCGATGGCCATCAGCGCGATGCGGTGGTCGTCGGCATAGGCGAACTGCTTTTTCAGTTTGCCGCTGTCGGGATAGACCTCCGTGCGGATGCCGGCCTGCCTCAGGGCAGCCGCCAGCGGCAGACAGTAGCCGGTCTCCCGTTCACCGAAGTTGGCAAACAGCACCTCGGTGCGCGACAGCGACGACTCGGGATAGAGGTCGAGCTCTTTGAGCACGTCGTAGATGCGGTCGGCACCGAAAGAGATGCCCACGCCCGAAACCCCCGGCAGGCCGAAGACGCCCGTGAGGTTGTCGTAGCGGCCGCCGCCCGTGATGCTGCCCATGGCCACATCCAGTGCCTTGACCTCGATGATGGTGCCCGTGTAGTAGTTGAGGCCGCGGGCCAGCGACAGGTCGATCTCCAACTGCGACTGCAGCGGCAGGTTCGAGACCACGCCCAGGATATATTCTAGCTCTTCGATGCCTTTCAGGCCGTCCTGGCTGTCGGCCAGGATGGATTTCAGGGCCTCGAGCTTGGCGCGGTTGTCGCCGCTCAGGGCCAGGATGGGCTGCAACTTGGCGATGGCCTGTGGCTTCACGCCGCCGGCCGCCAGCTCCTCATTCACCTTGTCCAGGCCTATCTTCTCCAGTTTGTCGATGGCCACGGTGATTTCGACCAGGTGCTCCTCCTCGCCCAGGATCTCGGCGATGCCGCCCAGTATCTTGCGGTTGTTGAGCTTGACGACGATGCGGATGCCCAGCCGGCGGAACACCTCGTCGATGATCTGCAGCAGCTCCACCTCGTTCATCAAAGAGTCGCTGCCCACCACGTCGGCGTCGCACTGGTAGAATTCACGGTAGCGGCCCTTTTGCGGGCGGTCGGCCCGCCAGACGGGCTGGATCTGGTAGCGCTTGAAGGGGAAACTCAGTTCGCCCCGGTGCATCACCACATAGCGGGCGAAGGGCACGGTCAGGTCGTAGCGGAGCCCTTTCTCGCACAGCTGGCCGGTAAGCCGGGCCGACTGCCGCGACAGCAGTTGCTCGTCGCTCAGGGGTGCCAGGTAGTCACCCGAATTCAGGATCTTGAACAGCAGTTTGTCACCCTCGTCGCCGTATTTGCCCATCAGCGTGGAGAGCTGCTCCATGG
The DNA here is from genome assembly GCA_017958305.1 of Bacteroidales bacterium. Taxonomy (GTDB): domain Bacteria; phylum Bacteroidota; class Bacteroidia; order Bacteroidales; family UBA1402; genus UBA1757. The sequence goes on from JAGDCW010000155.1 coordinate 2,310, forward strand.
CAGGGGTCTCAATACAGCGAAATCCGTACAGCTCGTAAACTGAACGGATTGTGTTGAAGATATAGTTGCGTTTGGCCATCTCCTCGGGCGAGAAATCCCTCGTGCCCTTCGGGATGGACGGTCGTTGTACAGCCATGGTCAATAACGTTGAATGGTTTGTTCGCGGTCGGGACCCACCGAGACGATCTTGATGCGGACACCCAGTTCATCCTCCAGGAACGAAAGGTACTGGTTGAATTCCTCGGGAAACTCGTCCTCGGACTTCATGTGCGTCATGTCGGTCTGCCAGCCCGGCAGCTCGGTATAGATGGGTTCGACCTCTCCCTCGTCGATGTCGTAGGGGAAATCCTCGGTCACGACCCCGTTCACTTTGTAGGCCACGCAGGCCTTGATGGTCTCGAATTGGTCGAGCACGTCGCTCTTCATCATGATCAGGTCGGTCACACCGTCGATCATCACGGCATAGCGCAGGGCCACCAGGTCGATCCAGCCGCAACGACGGGGACGGCCCGTCACAGAACCGTATTCGTGGCCGTTGTCGCGCATGGCCTGGCCCGTCTCGTCGAACAGCTCGGTGGGGAAGGGACCGCTGCCCACGCGGGTGCAGTAGGCCTTGAAGATGCCATAGACCTTGCCGATGCGGTTGGGCGCCACGCCCAGACCGGTGCAGGCACCGGCGCAGATGGTGTTGGAAGAGGTGACGAAGGGATAGGACCCGAAATCGATGTCGAGCATCGTGCCCTGGGCCCCCTCGCAAAGGATCTTCTTGCCAGCCTGCAACTGCTTGTTCACGTAGTGCTCGCTGTCGATGAACTCAAAGCTCTTGAGGCATTCCACCCCTTCGAACCATTTCTTCTCGTCCTCGGCCAGCTTGGCGGCATCGACCCTGAAGCCCATCTGCGAGAGCATGGACAGGTGACGCTGCTTGTGGGCCTCGTATTTTTCTGCGAAGTTGCATTCGATGTCACCGACGCGGAGGCCGTTGCGGCCGGTCTTGTCGGTATAGGTCGGACCGATGCCCTTGCCCGTGGTGCCGATCTTGCCGGCGCCCTTGGCGGCCTCGTTGGCGGCGTCCAGCAAGCGGTGGGTCGGCAGGATCAGGTGCGCCTTGCGCGAGATTTTCAGCCGGCTGGTCAGCTGGTGGCCCGAGGCGGCCAGCTGCTCGATCTCGGCCTGGAACAAAGCCGGATCCAGCACCACGCCGTTGCCGATGACGTTCACCTTGTCGCCCTGGAAGATGCCCGAGGGGATCGAACGCAACACATATTTCTTGTTTTCGAACTCCAGCGTGTGACCGGCATTGGGTCCGCCCTGAAAGCGGCAGACCAGTTCATAGTCAGGCGTCAGTACGTCCACTACCTTGCCTTTTCCTTCATCGCCCCACTGGAGGCCTAACAATACATCCATCATATACTTTTAGATATTATTTGTCGTCATATGAGCACACAAAGATAAACTTTCTTTTTCACCTGGGCAATCCACCTCAGACGGTCTGCTCGACATTCCAGACAAAGGCGCGGATGCCGACGTCCTTGTTGCGCAGATCCAGCTTGTGGACGCAGGAGAGCAGTTCCTCGACCTTTTCGTCTTCGACCACGGTGATGACGGCCGAGTTCATTTCGGGCCAGCTGTGCGTGCCGCGCCGGGGTTCGCCCGTGTGGCTGCCGCGGCCCTGTACCTGTTCAAAAAAGGTGAATCCGTTGATTTTCAGCTCATCGAGCATAAACTCGATGTGCGAGGTGTTGGCTTGGTTGAATATTATGAATACAGCCTTCATTGTTGTTACTTGTTTGAGGGTTTACGATCATCCGCAATCTGCATAAAGATGAAGTTCTTGCGGTTCTTCTCTTCCTTGTCGCGCTCGCCGTGGCGGCTCATCAGGGCATACATCACCGGCACGACGATCAGGGTGATGATGGTCGAAACCAGCAGACCACCCATCACAACAATACCCAGCGGATGCCACATTTCGGAACCTTCGCCCCGGCTCAGGGCCATAGGCAGCATACCCAGGATAGTGGTGAAAGCCGTCATCAATACCGGACGCAGACGGGAAGCGCCGGCCATGGCGATAGCCTCGCTCAGTTCGTGGCCCCGGTCGCGCAGCAGGTTGATGTAGTCCACCAGCACAATACCGTTCTTCACGACGATACCCACCAGCATGATGATACCCAGCGCACCGATGATGTCCAGCGTGGTGCCCGTGATGAGCAAGGCTGCGATCACACCCGTCAGGGCGAACGGAATGGCAAACATGATGATGGCCGGTTTCGCAAACGATTCAAACTGCGAAGCCATCACAATATATACCAGCATGATGATGAGCAGCATCAAGGTGCCCATGTCGGCAAAACTCTCCTGCTGGTCCTCGAAGTTACCGGCCAGGCGGTAGGTGATGCCGTTGGGGATGTCGATCTGGCCGATCTCCTGTTCGATGGCAGCGGCCAGGTCGCCCAGCGAAGTACGGTAGGGCGTCACCATCAAGGTCAGATAGCGCTGGCGGCTCTTGCGGGTAATCGTAGGCGGAGTCCAGTATTCACCGATGGTAGCCACTTCGCTCAACTTGATGTTCTGCCCCGTCGGAGCCGGAATGGAAATATCCTCGATAGACGTGATCGAATTGCGGTTCTCCTCCTTGAGGCGCACCACAATGTAGTATTCATCGCCGTCGTCCTTGAGCAGGCCGGCCGTGACACCGTTCACGCGGTTGCGCAGGTAGGTGGCCACCGTGCCCGAAGTCAGGCCGTGGCGGGCCAGTTTCTCCTTGTCCAGGTTCACCATCAACTCGACGCGGTCCTTGTCGCGGCTGTTGATAATGTCGCGAGCCCCAGGCACATTTTCCTGGATGCGCTGGCGTATCTGTTCGGCCACGCGGTTGGTCTCGTCGAAATCATAGCCGTAGATCTCCACTTCGACCGATGTGCCGCCACCGCCCATACCGCCCGAGGTCTGGGCCTGGAAACTGACAATCTCAGGATACTTGGCCATTTCCTCACGCAAGACTTCAGCAATCTCGAAGATGCCGCGCTCACGCTCGTTCTTCTTGGAGCAGGTGATACGCATCGAAATCTTGTAGTTGGTCGTCGAAGAGAAGATGGCCGAAACACCGGCATCGTCGTTCGAACCGGCCGAAGTCGAGATCAGGCGGATTTCAGGCACCAGCTCGCAGAAGCGGGCTTCCAGTTTGCGGGCCGTCTTGAGCGTTTCGTCGATGCGGGTACCCAACTGCAGTTCCACGTTCACCGTGATACGGCCGTTGTCGCCCTCTTGCATGAAGTCGGTGCCGATCTGGCCGCTGGCAAGCGGGATGAGCGAAGCAAAGAACAGCAGGAAGCAGAAAGCCAAAGTCAGAGCCTTGTGGCGCAAGCAAGCCTGCAGGGCCTTGGCATACCACACGTCCACTTTGTTCAGGAAGCCGACAATGTATTTCTGATACCAGCCCGTGTGGAGGTCGTCCTCCACCAGGCGGCCGTTCTCATCGACATGCACAGGACGCGCCTTGAGCAGTTTGGAGCAGAGCATCGGAGTCAGGGTGATGGCCGTGATGGTCGAAGTCGAGACCACAATGGTCACAATCCAACCCAGTTCCTTGAACATGATGCCGGCGATGCCGCTCAGCATGGTCATCGGGATAAACACAGCCGCGATGACCAGGGTGGTGGCGATGACCGACACCCATACCTCGTTGGTAGCGTAGATGGCAGCTTCACGCGGACTGGAGCCTCGGCTGATATGCTTGGTGATGTTCTCCAACACCACGATGGCGTCGTCCACCACCATACCGATGGCCACCGACAGCGAACACAGCGAGATGATGTTCAGCGAGCTGTCCACAAACTTCAGGTAGATGAAAGCCACGATCAGCGAAATGGGGATGGTCAGCGAGATAATCAGCGCCGCCCGCCATTTGCCCAGGAAGAACAATACGACCAGCACCACAAAGAGCAGGGCGTACAAGATGGATTCCTCCAACGAGGAGATCGATTGCTGGATATCGTCGGCCGAGTCGTAGACCTTCTCGATATGGACGTCGGTAGGCAGCATCTTGGCAGCCTTGTTGATCTCCTTTTCCAGCTCGCGGCATATCTTCACGGTGTTGGCCCCCGTCTGCTTGCTCACGATCAGGCGCACCGCATCGCGGCTGTTGAATTTCTCGTCGAGCGAGAGATCCTTGATCGTGTCGCGGATGGTCGCGATGTCGCGCACGAAGACCTGCCGGCCGTCCATGGTGGTTGTCACCACGATGTCGGCAATCTCCGAACTCTCCACATACTCACTGCGCACTTCCATCTGGTACTGCTCCTTGGGCATCTTCACCGTACCCGACGACATGTTCAGGTTGTTGGCCCCGATCATGTTGCTGATGGTCTCCAGCGAAATGCCGTAAGCATCCAGTTTCTGCTGGTCAACCTCCACATAGATGTAGCGTTCGGGCGTGCCCGAAAGGGTGAGGTTGCCGATGCCGTCCACCTGGTTCAAGACAGGCAGCAACTCGTCGTTCAATATCTTGTCCAGGCCGGCATAGCTCTCGTCGGCCGTGATGGCATACTGCGCGATAGGCATGGCACTCGAGCTGAACTTCAGGATGAAGGGCGTGGAACAACCGTCAGGCAAGTTGTTCTTGGCCATGTCCACATACGATCGTATGTCGTTGATCACCTCATCCAGGTCCAGGCCCCATTCAAATTCGAGCAAGACCATCGACAGATTGTCCTTCGACTGTGAAGTGATACTCTTCAGACCATCCACCGAGTTGAGGCTGTTCTCCAGCAACTTGGTCACGTTGGTCTCGATTTCACTGGCGCTGGCCCCGGCATAGGTGGTCATCACTGTGATATAGGGCGGGTCCATCTCCGGAAACTGGTCGATGGGCAGCTGCCGATAGCAGAAGAGGCCGATGACGATGACGGCAACAAAGACCAGAACCGTCGTCACCGGTTTGTTGATCGCTGATTTGTAGATACTCATGGCTTAGTCCTTAACTACGTTCAATTTTACTCCGTCCACCAGTTTCGACTGGCCGACGCTCACAATCTCCACGCCTTCCTTGATTTCGGGAGCGCTGAGCTCGATCATCTCGTCGAAGCGCTCGCCCATGGTCACCGTCACACGCTTGGCCCGGCCGCCTTCGTTGAGGAAGACATAGCGGTCGTTGGCACCGATCAGCTTGAGCACAGCCTGGTAGGGAGCCACGATAATCTTTTCCTGTCCCAAGGCGATGGTCGTCTTGGCATACATGCCCGGGCGCAGACGCTCATCCTTGTTGGGGATGACAATCTTGGCCTGGAAAGTGTGCGAAGCCGGATCGATGGTCGGATAAACCAGTTCGATGGAAGCCGGGAAAATCTCGCCGGGATAGATGTCCGAGCTGAGCGTCAGCTTCATGCCGGGCTTCACTTTGGGGAAATAACGCTCGGGAATGGCCACCAGGGCTTTCAACTTGTCGATCTGGGTCAGCACCAGGATGGGCTGTCCGGCATAGAGCTCGCCGTCCTCGTAGGTCTTGGCCGAGATCACCCCCTTGAAGGGAGCCTTGATGTAGGTGTTGGCCTGCAGGAACTCCAGGCTTTCGCGGGCCTGGTCGTAATTGAGCTTCATCTGGTCGTAGCTCTGCTGCGACACCGAACCGGAGGCTTTCAGTTTTTCCATGCGCTCCATCTCGGTCTTGAGGTTGGTGTAGGTCAGGCGGGCCGTCCGGTACTGGTTCTGATCCATACGGACCAGGTTGTCGCCGGCCTTCACTTTCGAGCCCACTTCGACGTAGATATGCTCGATGCGTCCCGTCAAGGAGGGAGCCACGTTCTGTGTCTCGTAGCCCATCAGGGTGGTGGAAACTTCAATGTTGCGTGCGATGTCGCGCGGCATCAGGACGGTGGTCTTGACAATCTCGACACGTTCCTGTGCCTCCTGCGTCTGGTTGTTCTTGCCTGCGCAGCCTGCCAGGAGCAGGGCAGCAGTGGCCATTGTGAGGGTGATGACTTTGTTCATATGGTTGCTTGGTTTTATTTGTTCAAGAGTTCTTCGAGGGCGATCTGGGCGTTGACCAGTTCCATCAGAGCCTGTACATAGCTGCTCTGGGCCGAGATCAGATTGGTGCCGGCGTTGGTCAGGTCCAAGCTGGAAGCCGCGCCCACTTCGTATTTGTTGGAAATGTTGTTGAACACACGCTGCGTCACGTCGATGTTCTGTTTCTGGGTGTTGAAAGTCTCGAAAGCAGTCTTCAGATTGTAACACAGCTGGCGGTGCTGGACGCGCAGGGCGTCTTCGGTGTCGGCCAGCGTGTTGAGCTGCTTCTCATAATCGAACTTGGCTTCCTTCACAGCCTTCAGGCGGCTGAAACTCGAGAAGATGGGGATGGAAACCGAAGCGCCGATCATGTCGGGCGGGGTCATGTTCATGCCCTCGTCCTTGCCGAAATAAGTCTTGGCCGAATACTGGTAGTAGGCGCTCAGCGTGGGGGCGTAGGCCCAGCGTGCCGAATGCACCTGCTTGCGGGCCAGGTTCACATTCTCGTTGAGCAGCTGCCAGTTGTAGTTGTCTTCCAGGTTGAAGTCCTGCGTGAGCAGCTCGGAGGCAGTCTGCAGGTTGAGCAGGCCGTCGATCGTGTCGGTCAGGACAATCTCCGTGTCGACATCCAGCCCCAGCTGCAGCAGCATCGAGTTATAGACCATTTCCAGCGAACGACGGCTCGAGCTGATGCTCGTCTGCATAGAGGCCAGTTGGACGAGCAGTTGGTCGGCGTCGGTCTGTTCGGCGATGCCGGCCTTGACCGAAGCCTCAGTGTAGTTGTAGAGCTGCTGCATGTTGCCCAGGTTCTCCTCGAGCAATTTCACGGTCTCTTCCATCACCAGCGCCGAGTAGTAGAGTGTCCTCACCTGGTCGCGCACCTGCTGTTCGCTCTGCTTCTGCGACAGGTCGGCCATGCGGGAGGCGATCTCGGTGGTCTGTATGGCCACGATCTGGGCACCGCTCAGGGCGACAGCCGCCGTCACGGAGGCAGTACCGTTGGGGTTCATGGGAATGCTCATGCCGCCGAAGTTCAGCTTGTAGCCAAGGAAGTTTGAATAATCTCCCTGCACATTGACCTGGGGCAGCATCGAAGCGATGGCTTTCCAGCGGGTGGCCTGGGATTTCTGTACATCCAGGGCGGCGTTGGCCAGCGTGCGGTTGTTTTCCAGCGCATACTGCTGCGCCTGCGCAAGACTCAGTTCCAGCCGGGGGGCCTCCTGGGCGGCGAGAGTGCCGCCGGCAACCAGCAGGACCAGGCCTGTCATAAAGGTTTTCAGTTGTTTTCTCATGCTTGTTCGCTATAGCTTTTTGATTGTTGTCTGTACTAAAAACGTAAGAGCTTGCAAAGGTATAACAAAGACGGCAGATTTCAGCCCTCCCGGCTGGTTAAATTCGATTAATAAAAACGTAGTTTTTCCCTGCCGCTTCCAGGCTCCCCCGACCAGGCAATTTCGAATAGTTAAAAGAACCATAAAATATTCCAATCGAGGACACTCTGCCTTTTTTTTCATTAGCTTTGAAGCCAACCTCCGACAACGACAACAAACTATAAAACTGCGCAGTCATGAAAAAGAGCTACACTTTTCTGCTGGCGGCATTGCTGCTCTTTGTGAGCCAGCCGGCACGGGCCATCATCACCGACCCTGACGATTATCTTATCTACGACAGTGGAGGCTTGGGCGACAGCCTGGTGGCCAACAACTTCGATTTCAACAACACCGGCGGGGCCATCCGCTTCATCCTCACCGACAGCGTCCGCGTCGAGGTGGTCGGCTATGTGGGCACCACGATAGGCGCCCGCACCGGCACCCGCACCCAGGACCTGGTCGATATGGGCTTCCCGCCCAGTGTCGATTACGATGCCATCAAGGGCGTGACCAAGCTATGGAGCATCGCCATCGGCCAGGACAACGACAATTTGTCGGGCACCGGCCCTTACAAGATCGATGCCATCGCCTACAAGAAACTGCAACGCACCAACGATCCGCTCTACCATGTGCGCTGGGACTACAACAAGCCCGAAGGCCGCTACAGCCGACCCTCCGACTCGATCATCGTGCGCATCCCGGCCTATGCCGACTCGATTGCCATCATCGGCCTGGGCGCTCTGGGCTATCCCCGCTACCATTCCACCTACGCCCTGTTGGCCTACCAAAGGGACAAAGGCCGTGACGCCCATTACCACTCAGGCGACAACTGGGGCGGCTATGTGGGCCGTATCGGCATCAGGCCCGAACCCGTCGAAGGGCAGGACTCGGTCGATATCGTCCTGTTGGCCCCCCACAAGGACTGGTACACCAACTACACCAATCCCGAATGGGGTTCGCCCATCCGCGGCCGGACGGTCTATGCCCTGGAAAAACTCGAAGACGGTGTGTCACCCCGCTACATCAAGGGCGAGCGCTGGGGCCTGTTCGAGAAGACCAACATCTTCCGCATCAAAGTCTTCGGCAACATCGAAAAGGGCGAAGTCCCGCCCTTCGAGGGAGTCGTTTCGGGCTGGACCTTCAACTACCGGCCCAAGACAACCGGCACGGTCGATCTGGAGGATGTCTTGAAGCAAAGTTCCGGCTGGGGCGGCCAAAGCTACTATAAATATGCCTCCGACCTGGGTGTGGTGCGCGCCATGCTCACCGCCTCGAAAGGCTACCAACTGGGCTATGACGAAGACCTGGCCGTGTTCGGCACCCGCCTCACGGGCCTTCCCGCCACCGACGACACGACCGATTTCACGGTGGCCGACCAGCATCCCGAAGGCTACTACGACCTGTCTTTTTCGGCCAAGGGCTTCCAGGACATGACGCTCGATTTCGACTACGCCCTGCGCGGCGGCACCGACACCCTGATGGTGCTGGCCAAACTCATCAACGACAAGGAGTGGACGATGTTGGGCGGCTATCCCAATGCCGAAAACCCCATCTCGCAGCTGGCCCATGTCAGTTGCCCGCTGCCGGCCGCTTTTGCCGACAAGGCCGATATCAACATCCGGCTCGTCCAGGGCAGGGGCGCCATGGGTGAATCGGCCGAATTGGTTGTTACCAATTTGAAAATCAAAGGTTACGATGATTATATCGCCCTCAACGAAGGAGCTTTGAAGGTGGCCTATGTCACCCCGGCCGCCGACCGGCTGCACCAGCTGGGACGCTCCGCCACGGCCGACTCGTCCGACCAGGTGCTGCGTGCCCTGATGCAGGACAAGGACATTGACGTGACGGCCGTCACCCGGGATGTCTGGGAAGGCATCGGCGACGCCGCCGAGGCCCTGGCCGCCTACGACGTGGTCGTGGTGAGCCCCTATCTCGACGCTGAGGCGGCCATCGTGGGCAAGCTTGCCCCGCTGGCGGGCGTGAAACCCATCCTGGCGCTCAATGCCGCGGCTTTCGCCGCCTGGA
>JAGDCW010000156.1 GCA_017958305.1 Bacteroidales bacterium
GAGAACGAGACGTCGCCGTGCAGCCGCACACTGCGCTCTGCGCGGTCTTCCATGGTCTTGTGGACCACAAACATTTCCGAAAGATCGTATTCCCCTTTGCCCAACCTGAGGAGTTCCGACTCGAAAAAGCCGATGGACGAGAAACTCCAGCATGTACTCGAACGGTTCTGGTTCTTGACCGTCGTGATGGGATTCTCCTTGACGGTGGTAAACTGAAAACCCTCTTCTTTTTTCTGCTCTTCCTGGGCCGAAAGCGGCAACAGCGGCAGTGAGAGGGCCAAAAGGGCGAGGATGGTTTGTCTCATAGTGATGTTTTTTGCTCCGCCATCCGGCAGTTTGACCATAAGCGGTTGTTCAATTGCAAATATACAACAATTGCGTTTGAGGCGGATGGGTGTTAAGCCATTTTATGTCATTTAGAGATTATTGGCTTGGTATTGTGTTATCACACCGCTACATTTGTCGCAAAATACATCAAACGCCCCGGCGAGAGAATACAATAACCAACCCATAAAACAACACCATTATGAACAGAACAACGATGACATGCGCCATTTTGGGCGCCATGATGCTCCTTCAGCTGCCCGTGGCACAGGCTCAGTATCCGAGCGTTCCGCCGGAAATCGCCGCCGCTTCGGAGGCCATGATTGCCCGGGCCAAGCAGCGTTCCGATTCCATTTTCGCCTCTTTCAAGGAGATTCGCGAGAAAGATGCCGCCCAGGGCCGTCCCTATGTACCCTGTGCCAGAAGACCCGAAGATCTGGTCAAGGCCAATATCCCTGCCTTCCCCGGTGCTGAAGGTGGTGCCATGTGGACCCCCGGTGGCCGTGGTGGCAAGGTGCTCACTGTAACCAACCTCAATGACGATGGTGAAGGTTCCTTCCGCTGGGCCTGCGAACAAGGCGGTGCCCGTATTGTGGTCTTCAATGTGGCCGGTATCATCCGCCTGAAAACCCCGCTCATCGTCAAATCCCCCTACATCACCATCGCCGGTCAGACCGCTCCCGGTGACGGCGTCTGTGTGGCCGGTGAATCCGTTTGGATCGACACCCACGATGTAGTGATCCGTCACATGCGCTTCCGCCGCGGTGAGACCAATGTAGGCCGTCGCGACGACTGCATCGGTGGCAACCCCATCGGCAACATCATGCTCGACCACCTGTCCTGCAGCTGGGGCTTGGACGAGAACATCTCCTTCTACCGCTACATGTACCAGCCCGAAAACGGTGGCCCCGCCCAGAAACTGATGACCGTCAACGTCACCATCCAGAACTCCATCTCCTCCCAGGGCCTGGACACCTACAACCACTCCTTCGGCAGCACCATCGGTGGTATCAACAACACCTTCGCCCGCAACATCTGGGCCAACAACACCGGTCGTAACCCCTCGATGTCGAGCAGTGAGTTCAACTACCTGAACAACATCATCTACAACTGGTATCATCGCACGGGCGACGGTTCCGGTTTTTCCTACAATGTGTTCAACAACTACTTCAAGCCCGGTCCTGTCACTCCGAAGGACGAGCCCATCGCCTACCGCGTGTTCCGTGCCAACGGCCGTGGCAGAACGCCCCACTGGGCCTATGTCGAGGGTAACATCGTCGAAGGCAATGAAAAAGTGACCAAGAACAACTGGGACGGCGGCGTGCAGGACGGCCACAGCGAAGAAGACCTGGCCTTCATCCGCTCCGACAAGATGAAAGAGATGGCTCCCGTCACCATCATGACGGCCAAGGAAGCCTACAAGTTTGTCCTGGCCAACGCCGGCGCCCTCTATCCCAAGCGCGACATCGTCGATCAGCGTGTCATCCACCAGATCCAGACCGACGAAGTCTATTACGATCCCAAGGCTGATGAAATCGACTACTACCAGTTCCAGTACCGTCGTCTGCCGCAGGATTCCTACAAGAAAGGCATCATCACCGACATCTCGCAGGTAGGCGGCTACCCCGAATACAAAGGCACGCCCTATGTCGATACCGACAAGGACGGCATGCCCGACGCCTGGGAAAAGAAATACGGTCTGAACCCCAACGATCCGAGCGATGCCGTAAAGGACTGCAACGGTGACGGTTACACCAACATCGAGAAGTACATCAACGCCATCAACCCCAAAAAGAAGGTCGATTGGAGCAACTTGAAGAACAACTATGACACGCTGACCAAGGCAAAAGGCCAGCTGATGAAATAGTCATCCGACAGGTTGATAAACAAGTCGTCCCCGCAGGCTCCACAGAGTTTGCGGGGACATTTTTTATCCTGGACGGAAATAGCGTCCTCAGTAGCTTACCTCCAAACCGGCTTTGAACCAACGGCCGGGCTGCAGCACTCCGCCATAGTCACAGTAACGGCGGTCCAACAGATTGTCGGCTTCCAGACTGAAACGACAATGCCCTTGGGTCCAATGAAGACGCGTATTCAACAACCAGACGGGCTCATAGCGCAGCACATTGCCGGCCAAGTCGGTGTACTGCCCCGCCCGCTGCCTGTATTGCAGGAGCGTTTCGCATCCCAGTTCTTTGCAGAGTCTGAAAGAAAGCCGTCCGGCCAGTTTGTGCCGCAGATAGTCCAGGGCATAAAGCGAAAGGTAGTCGCCAGCTTCTTTGTCCAGGGTGCAGAAAGCGTAAGCCACCGAAGCCCTTTGCAAGAATCCCTCTGGCGCATACGAAAGGCGGCTCTCCCCGCCCAGGGCCCTGATCCGCGTGTGGTTCACACTGTGCCAACGAGTCTCTTCGGGCAGCCGGATCCAGTCGATGATCCGCGAGCCCTGCCGGCCATACAGTTCCAGGTTCCACTGCCAGGGCCCGCGGGCACCTTCATAGCCCAGGGAAAGCTGATGGCTGATTTCCGGCTGCAAATCGGGATTGGCCACCTGGGTGGCACTCTGGTAATACAAATCGGTGAAGGTGGGCATCCGCAGTCCACGGCCCAAATGCAAGCGCAGCGAGCCCTGTCCATGGGCTTGCCAGACCAGGGAGGCGGCATAGCCGAAGTAGCGGCCGAACATCGAATGCCAGCCGGCCGTCAGCCCCAGGCAACCCGACCAGCGTCCAGCGACAAGATGCTGTTCGAGAAAGCCCCCGGCTTGGACACGGCGACGACCGTGGTCCAGAAGGATGCTGTCGGGAGCGAAAGGGGCCCGCAGCGGCCGGGAAAGCGGCTCTCCCAGCACATTGCTCACGATACGGTCGTTGGTCAGGCTGAATCCGGCCTGGCTCTTACCCCAGTCTTCGAAACAACTCAATGCGACCTTCAGGCCCGATGAGGCGGTGAGATGGTAGTTGTGAGTTGTGTACCAGGAAGGGGGCTCCACCCTGCCCTGACGGAAGAGTTCGAAGCGGTCGTTGTGCAGGCGCAGCCAGGTATCGGCCTCGAACAGCAGGTTTTTGAGTCCTTGCTTGAGACCGGCCGAGACAAAAAACGTTTGGTTCTCTTCGTATTGGTCGGGATAGCGCAGCGAATAGAAGCCATAGGCGCCGAAGCCCTTGTTTTGCAGTCCGGCTTGGAAATTCACACTTCCATGATCGCCCCAGGAGCGTTGCAACTGCATAAAGGCATCCTGTTTGCGCAAGTCCGTATTGGGCATATAGCCGGCTGTATTAAGTGCAGAAAGCGACAGGGTGCCTTGCCAGGCGCCCAGTTCACGCCCTATTCCCACACGGGCCGAGCGCAAACCGTACTGCCCTGCCTGCACACCCGCCTGCAGACGGTTGCCCCTTTGGCGGCCGGTGACGATATTCACCGCTCCGCAGAAGGATGTTTGCCCTGCCAGGCCTGTCACCGGGCCGTGCAACACCTCGATGCGCTCGACCATCGAAAGATCCAAGGGCAAATCAAGGTTGAAGTGCCCGGTCTGGGCATCGGTCAGGTTGATGCCGTTGACCAGCACGGCCACCTGGTCGAAAGAGCCGCCTCGCATCGACAAATCGGCCTGCATGCCGTAGCCGCCCCGGGTGCGGACATCCAGCCCTGGCAACAGTTGCAAGACATCGCCCAGGCCATCGACCGGCAGAGGGGCGATATCCCCGGCTTTCAAGATTTGGATGAAATATTGCGACGAAGAAGCGATATCAATGCGCTGGGCCGCCACTACAGCCTCTTCCAAGGCAATCTCGGGATTTTCATCGTCCTGGCCGGCCATCACCGGCAACAAAAAGAGACTCATGAAGAAATACAAGACTGCAAAGGCCTTGCCCTGCCCGCTCTTGAGCAGTTGGCAGTCGCCCAAACAGCCCCTGAGACGGCCGATACTCACCTCCCGGTGCAAAGAGAGGAACACGGCATATGCCCTACGGACAAAACGTCTGAAACGCAGGGCCTGCAGTCGGCCGAAATCCCGATGGAAACGCTTGTTCATCGATTTGCGGATAAATGGGTTGTGACGATTGCAAAGGTCCGACTATTACGGGACTTTCACAAACATGGAAACAAAAAAAAAGACGGCCGCGACCGATGGCCACGACCGTCTCAGCAATGATAGGCGGATATTATTGCTTTTGACCTGGCGTCGTGAAGCTTGTGACTTTTTCACTATAGACGACAGGATGGATATCGTCCGACGACCACTGGATGTAGCCGCGAACATAGTAGGTGGTGCCGGGATTGACGCCCTTGACAATGAACTTGACCGTCTTGGAACCGTCCTGATTGTCATAGACGCCAGTGATGGTTTCATCCCACGAACCCTTTTCAAGATTCATGTGCAGGAATGCATTGTAAACGTCATCAGACACAGTGGGATTGCCGGTCGTGTTGTAGCAGGCGCCGATGGCGATGGGATCGCCCGTGTCGAAATAGCCGGTGCAGGCGATAAGGAGTTCATCGCCCTGCTCGTTGGATTGTACCTGTTCGACTCTGATCCAGTTTACTTCCTGGTCTCCACCGCCCTGACCGCCAGACTTTTCGGTGGAGTGAGTGTTCCAGTTGCCCAGGATGGGCACCTCACCTCGCTTCATCTGCACCCAGGCGCGGACATTGTACTTTACGTCCGGGGTCAGATTGCTGATGGTACCGACAAATTTCTGACCGTTGTTTTCCCAGGCCGATGCAGTGCAGTCGATCTGCTGGGCCGAGCCGAACTTGGGCTCGCCTTCGCTCTCAGGGCAGTACAGGAAGCCGCAGACGGCGTCCTGGAACATTTCCGGACCGGTGATGTCGCCGGTAAAGTTGGACTGCACGGTCAACGAATTGGAAGTGCGCGACACCAGGGTCACATCGGCCACGCCGATGTTGCTGCTACTGCCGCTTTCGCCTTCGCCGGTCTCAATGGTTACCCCGCCATCGGAATCATAAATGAGCGGATGGATGTCTTCCGATTCCCACTGCATGTAGCCGCGTATGTAATAGACCGTTTTGGGACTGACATTCAAGAGGAAGAGCTTGATGGATCTGGAACCATCTTTGTTCTCGTGGATGTCACCCAAGGTTTCATCGAAGCTTCCCGTCTCAAAATCGTAGTGATCGAAGGCGTTGTAAACGATGTCGTTGATGGTGGGATTGCCGGTTGTGTTGTAGCAGACACCGATGGCGATTGGGTCGCCCGTGTCGAAATAAGCCGTACAGTTGACCTCCAAGGCATTGATGTTGGAAAGATAATGCACTTCGCCAAGGCGGATCCAGTCGGAGCCAGTGTCGCCACCACCATTGTTTTGCGAGGTCCCCATCGTGCACCAGTCACTCAGGACGGGGTCTGCATCGGGCGCGAGCAGCAACCAGGTGCGGACATTGTACATCGTTTCTGCCTCCAGGTTTTCGATCGTGCCGACAAATTTCTGACCGTTGTTATCCCAGGCCGACTGTGTGCAATCGATCATCTGAGCTTTCCCCCACTCGGGCTCGCCTTCGTTCTCAGGGCAATACATGAATCCGCAGGCGGCATCCTTGAAAGGCTCGCTGCTGGAATAATTTCCTGTGAAGGAGGCACGAACCGTCAGCGAGTTGCTCGTGCTGCTCTCAAACTCCGGCTTGGTCACGCCGATGCCGTTGTCACCGGTATTGGTGGCAGCATCGGGATCGAACTTGATGGTGAATACGCCGCCATAGTAGAAAGCGCCGTCCGACATGCCGCCGTCTTCCGTGCGCTTGGACAGATAGACATAACAACGGGCCGTTTTGTCGTTGTCGGCTTTGATGCGCGAACGGACAAATATTTGACGTCCGTCCTGGGAGGCATCGACCTGCATGTGGGTGTCGCGGCCCTGGTCGTTACCGTTGAAGTAACGCGGCGGGGTGTTCTCCTTGCCTACAGGATAATGGCCGATACCATAAGTGTAGTCGCGTCCGTCTTCGGTGAAGATGTTCGAAACCAGTTGCTCGTTGTTGATACGGAAATTCCAGTTGTAGGTGACGAAATAGATGTTGCCTTCGCGCTCCCAAGTGGGATTGCCAACGGCGCTGATGGTGATGTTCTCATCGCTGTAGCTGCCGTCACCGGTATCGTCGCCGTTGTCGCCATTGCCGTTGCCATTGTCGTCGTTACCGCCGCTGACACGTTTGAAATAGCCCTCAAACGTGGCTTTTTCGCCGGTGCCCGGGACAGCTTCGCCCGTGAGGATCAACTCATCGGAGTTTTTGATTTCGGCGGTGAAGGTAAACTCTTCATCATTTTTGGGACGGACCGTAAGTTTGTTTCCATCGATTTCGTACTGGAAGCGGTCCCTGATATCGTCCAGGTAACCGCTGCCGTCTTCCAGCATGGTGATGGTCAAGGTGAAATCGACGCGTTCATCGTTGATCAGAATCTTCTCGGAGCGCCAGGTGCCGACCAGACTGTCCTTGGACAGGCCGCCCAGCTCTTCGCAGGAGACAAAAGGCAGCAGCAGGAGCGCTGCCATGAGTAGTTTGAAAATCTGTTTCATAACAAATGAATTAGAATTTGATTGCGACAAAGATAATTATTCTTTCAAAAAAAACAATGTGGTGCAAATCACCACAACAGCAAATATTAAGCCGACCCCTGTGTGAAATATCGGCAAAGAATCATAGATTTGCAGGAAAATCATCACGCTGATGCGCAAGTCGGCCCTGCTCCTTATTATATCGCTCACCTGGAACCTGGCATTCCCGGCTGCCCGTTTCATCAATTACACGGTGGCCGACGGACTGAGTTCCAACATCGTGCATGCCATCGTGCAAGAC
>JAGDCW010000157.1 GCA_017958305.1 Bacteroidales bacterium
AAGTCGATCTTGCCGTTTTCATCAACGGTGACGTTCTCCAGCAGGGCATCGCGGCGGATGGCGGTGTAGATGTCGGGTTCGCTTTCCTTGTCGAGGTTGATGACCGTGGCATAGCAGCCGCCTTCGAAGTTGAACACACCGTTGTCGTCCCAGCCGTGTTCGTCGTCACCGATGAGCAGGCGCTTGGGGTCGGTCGAAAGGGTGGTCTTGCCCGTGCCGGACAGACCGAAGAAGATAGCGGTGTTCTTACCCTGCATGTCGGTGTTGGCCGAGCAGTGCATCGAGGCGATGCCCTTCAGGGGCAGGTAGTAGTTCATCATCGAGAACATGCCTTTCTTCATTTCACCGCCGTACCAGGTGTTCAGGATGACCTGTTCGCGGCTGGTGGTGTTGAAGGCCACGCAAGTCTCGCTGTTCAAGCCGAGTTCCTTGTAGTTCTCGACCTTGGCCAGAGAAGCGTTGTAGATGACAAAGTCGGGCTCGAAGCTTTCGAGTTCTTCGGCCGTGGGCTGGATGAACAGGTTCTTGACGAAATGAGCCTGCCAGGCTACTTCGACGATGAAACGGACGGCCATGCGGGTGTCCTTGTTGGCTCCGCAGAAAGCGTCCATAACATACAAGTTCTTGTTGCAAAGCTCTTTGACGGCAAGGTTTTTGACTTTTGCCCAGACTTCTTCCGACATGGGATGGTTGTCGTTTTTGTATTCATCGGAAGTCCACCACACAGTGTTCTTTGAATTTTTGTCCATGACGATATACTTGTCCTTGGGCGAGCGGCCGGTGTAGATACCGGTCATGACATTGACGGCACCGAGTTCGGTTTCCTGACCTTTTTCGTAGCCGGTCAGCGTTTTCTTGGTTTCTTCTTTGAACAGATAGTCGTAAGAAGGATTGTGTGCAATCACGGTAGCCCCGGTGATGCCGTACTTTGATAAATCTAATTTCTTCATTTTTAATTGGTTGTTATGGTTTTACAAATCATTCTCAGCATAAGTCGGGATTCAGAAATCGCATCCTGTCCCCGATGCAAAGATATAAACAATTTCCATCCTGGGAAAAATATTAAAGAAAAATTTCCTTAATTCTTTCGACCCATGTACAGAGGCAGTCCGCCCCAGGAGAATAAAAAACAAATAAGCATGCAAGATGCCTGGAAATGTTACAGTTGCTTCTTGAAAAACTCAAGGGCCTGCTGCTGCATGTCGCGGCTGAAGAAGTGGGGTACGTCCCAGAGTTCCGTTTTCAGTTTCCAATCGGCATCCTGGCTGCTCCAAACCTGGCGCATGATCTTGTACGCATCCTCCACTCCCTCGACGGGGAAGAGCTTGTCCTGACGGCCGTTCATGAAATACATCGGCTTGGGGCAGGCGATGGAGGCCACGTCGGGATAGTCCAGATAGCGGCGGATGTCGGGCAGCAGCATGGAATAGGCGCTGCCGCCTTTGTTCTGGTTGTTGGTGGCGGTCATCAGGTGCCGGGTGGTGTTCATCCAGCAGACGGCCACCCCGGCTTTGACCTTTTCGCTGGCGGCGGCCAGCATCCAGGCCCGGTGTGCGCCCATGGAATGGCCGTATGCCCCGATCCGGCGGGCATCGACAAAGGGCAGGCGGCTCAGGAACTCGACACTCTGCATGTCGTCGAAAGTGATCAGTCCGCACCAGTTCATGCCCAATTGGAACAGATTGGCGGCAAAAGCCTGTTGCGCCTCGTAGGAAGCGCCTTCCTTGCGGCCCCGCTCCCCCCAGAAGATGGCGTCGATGCTGAGCACCACAAAGCCGTTTTGGGCGAAGAAGTCGCCGGTGAACACACCGTCGTAACAGCTCACGGCCCAACTCTCGGCTTCCTGCAGCTTTTCCGAATCAGCTTGCCCGATGGGCCGGATCATCTTTTCCTTGCCGATGGTGAAGCGGGCGCCATGGTCGTGCAGGGCCACCAAGGCGGGGAAGCGGCCCTCGCCGTCGGGTACCAGCAGATAGGCCGGAATGCGGCAATAGCCCGAGATGTCGAAAACTATTTTCAGGGCTTGGTAGCCGTTGCGCTGTTCACGTTCCAGGATCAGATAGTCGAAACTGCGGCTGGTCGGGGGCAACTGGCCCATGCAGTCGAACAATTGCTGGCGGGCCGCCTTGCGCCAGCGGCCGAAATCTTTGTAGCCGCTGTTGCGCCAGGCCATCGGAAAACCGAGGTCGTGCTTGATATCCTCCAGAAAGCCGGGCATCGCATTGAGCAGTCCGTAGGGCTCGTAGCCGGGCATCTCGTTTTCGTCCACGATGACGGTCTGTTGCGACTGGTTGACAGGAGCATTGTTCTGTGCCTGCACAGGCAGGAGGCTCAGCCATGTCAGGGCAGTGGCGGCCAGGATGGGGAGGATGGCTCTCATAGGACGATAAAACAAGGAGTTGTATTGGGATTACTGCCGGGCAGCGGCACGCTGGAGGGCGCGCAGCTGCTTGCGGGTAATCTTCACAATCGTACCGTGCTTGTGGCCTTTCGGTACGGAAATGCGGTCGTCGGCCGGGGTGAAGGTGACAAAGTCCTTGGTGGCTGTGGCACCGTAGCGGCCATCGCGATAGACGTCGTAGTAGATGATCCATTCGTCGCCGATCTTCACCACGCAGGGACCTTCCGAATAGGTCGGGGCGAATTTCTGCGAAGGATTGCCGAAGGGACCTTCGGGGCTGGTGGCATAGGCGCAGAACAGGTCGCTGAAGCCAGGCTTGCGGTTGTCCTTGATGACCAGGACATAGTCGTCCTTGGCCCGCTTGACCAGATAGCCGTCGATGCTGTTGAAGCCGCAGTCGTAGTAGGGCTGGGCCGGGGTGAAAGTCTGGAAGTCCTTGGTCTTGGTGTAGTAGGGACGGTGGCAGGCGTTGGAACCCATGCGATCGGCTTCGGTGTAGTTCCTGGGATGGATACCGGACGACCAGATGATGAGGAATTCATCCTTTTCGTCGTCGTAGAACAGTTCCGGTGCCCAGACATTGTTGGTGGCTGTGTCTGGCATGACCTTGATCTCGCGCTGTTCGCTCCAGTGGATCAGATCTTTGGACGAGGCGTAGCCGAAACCCCGGCTGCCGCTCCAGGCAATGGTCCAGACCAGGTGGAAAGTGCCGTCCGGGCCCTGGATGATGGATGGATCGCGCAGGACATGGGTGGGACAGAACTTCGGAGTGACCTGACGGCCCGAGAAAGCGTCGATATAGGGCTCCTCGTTGCCGATTTGAGGGGCCATCCAGACACCGCCCAGGGTGTCCCAATGGAAACCGTCCAGGCTGTAGAGATACTGCATGCCCTGAACGGAGGGTTCGCGGAAAGAGGTGAAGATGTAGGCGTCTCCCTGGGGGGCGCAGGAGCCGAAGATGGCTGCCACGGCCAGGATGCCGACGAAAATTCTGAATGCTTTCATAACAGTATGGTTTCTTGGTTTCGCTCTATTTGATTTCCCAGGTCTCCAGGGTCTTGAAGAAATCGTTCAGACATTTGACATTGGGACGTTTTGCCTGGACTTCGGCGACCTGGCGGCGCACTTCCTCCTCGTAGGTGGGCGCCTCGACGTCGCGGATGACACCCAGGGCGACGGGGAAGTCCGGACCGGTCATGGTGGCCAGCTTGAAATGCAGGGTGTTGTCGATGCAATGGGCATCGTGGGTGAGGATATCGTCCTCGGTGATACCATCCTGGCCGATGGTGACCACTTTCAGCTGGAAGCCGTCGAGCATCAGGCGCTTGTCGCGGTTGTTGCCGAAGATCATCTTCTCGCCGTGGCGCAGATAGATGGTGCGGTCGGCGCGGAATTCCTTTTCCTGGAGGTCACGGTGGGTGCCGTCGTTGAAGATGACGCAGTTGACCAGGGCCTCGACCACCGAGCAACCTTTATGGCGGGCGGCGGCCACCAGGGTCTCCTGAGAGTTCTTCAGATCGACATCCAGCAGGCGGGCAAAGAACTGTCCGCGGGCACCCAGGCAGAGTTCGGCCGGCCGGAAAGGCTCTTCGACCGTGCCGTAGGGCGACGATTTCGAGATAAAGCCCTTGGGCGAGGTGGGGGAGTACTGTCCCTTGGTCAGACCGTAGATGCGGTTGTTCATCAGGATGATGTTCAGATCGACATTGCGGCGTACGGCGTGGATGAAGTGGTTGCCGCCGATGGCCAGGCAGTCGCCGTCACCGGTCACCTGCCAGACGGTCAGGTCGGGGTTGGCGGTCTTCAGGCCGGTGGCGATGGCCGAGGCACGTCCGTGGATGGTGTGAAAACCGTAGGAGTTCATGTAGTAGGGCAGACGCGAGGAGCATCCGATACCCGAGATGACGGCCATCTGGTCGGGGGCGACGCCCAACTCGGCCATGGCCTTGTGCAGGGTGTTGAGTACGGCGTGGTCTCCGCAGCCGGGGCACCATTTCACCTTGCCGCTGCTTTTGTAATCCTGAGGTGTATAGTTAGTTTCCATAGTGGCAGATAAGTTAGAATTGTGCGAGAACGGCCTCTCTGACTTCCTCGACCGAGAAAGGCTGGGCCTGTACTTTGTCGAACTGGCGGATGTCCAGGCCGGCAGGCATCTTCGAGCGCAGGTAGGCGGCAAACTGGCCGTTGTTCAGCTCGCAGACGACGATCTTTTTGTATTTGGACAATACCTCGGCGGTGTTGGCCGGCAGCGGGTTGATGTAGTTGAAGTGGGCCAAGGCCGTCTTCTTGCCGGCAGCGTTGAGTTCCTCGACGGCGGCATAGAGGTGGCCGTAGGTGCCGCCCCAGCCGACAACCAGCACATCGGCCTCGGGATTGCCTTCCACCTTGAGCGGCGGGATGACCTTTGCGATGGCATCGACCTTCTTTTGGCGCAGGTCGGTCATGCGCTGATGGTTTTCGGGATCGGTCGAGATGGCGCCGGTGTGTCCGTCCTTCTCCAGTCCGCCGATGCGGTGGGCGAAGCCTTTGCGGCCGGCCACGGCCCAGTAGCGGACGAAGTTCTCGTTGTTGCGCAGGTAGGGAGCCCACTGGCCCTGCATCTCTTCAGGAACAAAAGGCGGCACAATGGCGGGATAGTCCTTCATGTCGGGAATGCGCCAGGCCGAAGAGCCGTTGGCCAGGAAGGCATCGGTCATCAGGATGACGGGAGTCATGTGCTCCAGGGCGATCTTGGCGGCCTGGAAGGCGTAGTCGAAGCAGTTGGCCGGGGTGCTGGCGGCAACGACCACGCAGGGCGATTCGCCGTTGCGGCCGTAGAGAGCCTGCAGCAGGTCGGTCTGTTCGGCCTTGGTGGGCAGACCTGTCGAAGGACCGCCTCGCTGCACGTCGATGACCACCAGCGGCAGCTCGGCCATGACGGCCAGACCGATGGCCTCGCTCTTGAGGGCGATGCCCGGGCCGGAAGTGGAAGTGGCTGCCAAGTTGCCGCCGAAAGCGGCGCCGATGGCGGTGCAGACGCCAGCGATTTCGTCTTCGGCCTGGACGGTTTTGACGCCCAGTTCCTTACGGGCGGCCAATTCGTGCAGGATATCCGTGGCCGGGGTGATGGGATAGCTGCCCAAAAAGAGCGGCAGTCCGGATTTCTCCGAGGCGGCGATCAGCCCCCAGGCCGTGGCCTGGTTGCCCTTCACGTCGGTATAGGTGCCCTTTTCCATCTTGGTCGGGTTGACCGTGTAGGTGGAGACGGAGGCATGGATATTGTGTCCGTAGTTGTAGCCGTCGGTCATCACTTTGAGGTTGGCCTGCAGCAGAGTCGGCTTCTTGCCGAACTTGTTGCCCAGCAGGTGCTCGGCCTGTTCCAGCGGCTTGTTGAACAGCCAGCAGACAAAACCCAGGGCAAACATGTTCTTGCAGCGCAGGATGCTCTTGTTGTCCAGCCCGCTGTCGGAGAGACTGCTCTTGGTGAGCGAGGAAATGGGCACCGACAGGATCTGGGCGCTTTCGATGTTGAGTTCCTTGAAGGGGTTGTCTGTCTTGAACTCGGCTTTCTCCAGACCGCTCTGGTCGAAAGTGTCTTCGTCGATGACCACGACGGCATCGCGCTTGATGTTCCTGACATTGGTTTTCAGGGCGGCCGGATTCATGGCAATGAGCACGTCGGCCTGATCGCCCGGGGTATAGATTTTCTGGGCACCGATATGGACCTGGTAGCCTGAAACGCCGCTCAGGCTGCCCTGCGGTGCGCGCATTTCGGCCGGATAGTCGGGGAAGGTGGAAATCTCGTTCCCGAAAACGGCCGACAGGGTCGAGAACAAGGTGCCGGTGAGCTGCATTCCGTCGCCCGAGTCGCCACAGAAGCGAATCACCGCCTTGTCGAGGGTTTTGTTGGTTACTATCATTTATGCTGTTCTTTAAAGGTATTCTCCGATAATCGGAAATCAATGTGCAAAGGTAATGTATATTTTCCGGATTTTGTTTTTCCGGGGCGTAATTTTATTGCTGATTTCAAGAATAAAAATGGGAGGAAAACGCAGTCGCATAAAAAATGAATATGCAATGAAAAAAAGTTTTGCCCGGACCGCGGCTGTTGCGTATCTTTGGATATCAAACCACGCTCATGAATTTATGGCCTTTATATCATAGGGAGATTCCCGATTTTCTGCGGGAGGCGGCCCAAACGCCCCTCGTGCAGCGGCTCAGGGAGGTGGGCATGAACTGCGGCTGCGAATACACCTCCTTCGAGCGTTTCGCCCGTCTGGCGCCCTATTCGCGCTACGACCACAGCATGGGCTGTGCGCTGGTCGTGTGGCATTTCACCGGCGACCGTCGTCA
Organism: Bacteroidales bacterium; assembly: GCA_017958305.1. Taxonomy (GTDB): domain Bacteria; phylum Bacteroidota; class Bacteroidia; order Bacteroidales; family UBA1402; genus UBA1757. Next base: position 6,734 of record JAGDCW010000157.1, read on the forward strand.
AAGCCTGGCCGCCCTGCTGCACGATGTCGCCACCCCGGTATTCGCCCATGTGATAGATTTCCTCAACGGCGACCACCTGAGGCAGGAGTCCACCGAGTCGGCCACGGCCGCCTTCATCGCTTCATCCCCCCAATTGAGCGCCTTTTTGGCCCGGCAGGGGCTTGAGCTGGACGAAGTCTCCGACTATCACCGCTATCCCGTGGCAGACAACGATATCCCCCGGCTCTCCTCAGACCGCCTGGAATACAGCCTGGGCAATGTGGCCAATTACGGTCTGGCGCCGATCGAAGAGATAAGCCGCTGGTACGGCGGCCTGGTGGTCGATAAGAACGAGGAGGGGGTGGACGAACTCATGTTCCGCGACACCGCGACGGCCCTGGCCTTTGCCACAGGCGCCCTGGAAGCCTCGCGCATCTATGTGGCCGACGAAGACCGTTATGCCATGCAGATGCTCGCCGAGTTGCTCAAGAAGCATATCCAAAGAGGCGTCCTCAATAAAGAGGATCTGTATTCCACCGAGCCGGAAGTCATCGCCCGGCTGGAAGGGGATGCCCAGGCGGCGGCCGACTGGCGGCGATTCCGCTCCTATGGGCGCATGGTGCCGGCGGAAGGCCGGTGTGAAGCCCGCTGCATTCCGGCCAAGAAGCGCTACATCGACCCCTATGTCAGGGGCAAGGGCAGGCTCTCGGCCACTTCCGGTGACTTTGCCGCGAATTTGAGGAGTTTCCTCTCCCTGTCCTTTGGGCGGCCGATCTGCGCCGACTGAGGCGACCGGCTGTTTTTCGGAGGAAAAAACGAAGTTTTCTTGCGTATTTTGCGCTTTATTGTGAACTTCGCCATGCCAAAGACAACGACATTGATTATGATGGACAAAGAATTCTTGAGGGCTGAAATCAAGCGGCTGCGTCGGGAGAAGAACGCAGTGATCATGGCTCATTACTATCAGGAAAAGGATATTCAGGAGATAGCCGACTTTATCGGCGACAGCCTGGCCCTGGCCCAGCAGGCGGCCAAGACAAGTGCCGACATCATTGTGCTTTGCGGGGTGCATTTCATGGGCGAGACGGCCAAGATCATCTGCCCAGGCAAGAAAGTGCTGATCCCCGACCTGAACGCCGGCTGCTCGCTGGCCGACAGCTGCCCGGCTGAGGATCTGAAGGCCTTTGTCGAGGCCCATCCCGGCCATACGGTGATCAGCTATGTCAACACTTCGGCCGCGGTCAAGGCCCTGACCGATGTGGTGGTGACCTCGACCAACGCCGTGCAGATCGTAAACAGTTTCCCGAAGGATGAGAAGATCATCTTCGGTCCCGACCGCAACCTGGGCAACTACATCAACAGCCTGACCGGCCGGCAGATGCTGCTGTGGAACGGGGCCTGCCATGTGCACGAACAGTTCTCGCTCGAGAAGATCGTCGGTCTGAAAAAACAGTATCCCCGGGCCGAACTCATCGCCCATCCCGAATGCAAGCAGTATATCATCGAGCTGTCCGATTTCGTGGGCTCTACAGCGGCGCTGATCAAGCATGTGCAGCAATCCTCCGCACAGCAGTTCATCGTGGCCACGGAATCGGGCGTGCTCATCGAGATGCAGCGGCTCTGCCCCGACAAGCAGTTCATCCCGGCTCCCCCCGAAGACAGCACCTGTGCCTGCAACGAGTGCTCCTACATGCGCATGAACACGCTCGAGAAACTCTACCTCTGCCTGCGCGACGAAGCGCCCGAGATCAAGGTCGATGCCGCCATCGCCCGCCAGGCCTTGAAACCGATAGTGCGGATGTTGGAAATCTCCGCCAAAAACAATTTGTAATGAAGAAACTTGTATTTGCCACGCACAACAGCCACAAGACCGAAGAAGTTTCGGCTGTGCTGGGGGGCGATGTGGAGCTTGTCAACCTCTCGTCCCTGGGTTTCCATGAAGATATTCCCGAAACCTCCGACACGCTCGAGGGCAATGCCCTGCAGAAGGCCCGCTATGTCTATGAACGCTTCCACCTGGATTGCTTTGCCGACGACACCGGCCTGGAGGTGGCGGCCTTGGACGGCGGCCCCGGAGTCTATACGGCACGCTTTGCCGGCCCGGGCTGCGATTTCGACAGCAACGTGGCCAAACTGCTGCGTGTCCTGGACGGCGTTTCCGACCGCCGGGCCCGTTTCCGCACGGTCATCGCCCTGATCATGGACGGCAAGGAATATCTCTTCGAAGGAGTGATCGATGGTGAGATCACCACCGCCCGCCGGGGCGCCAAGGGCTTCGGCTACGATCCGGTGTTCCAGCCCGACGGCTTTGACCAAACCTTTGCCGAAATGGGGGCCGATGCCAAGAACCGGATCAGCCACCGGGGCCGGGCCGTGAGAAAACTGGTCGATTTCCTGAAATCGGCAAAATAACCTGTCCATGAGCCAGCCTGCCTCCTTCTTGCGCCTTGTACGACGGCTGTTGCCGGCCATCGGCCTGTTGACGGGCCTGTTGTCGGGAAATGCCGCCGAGCCTGCCTTGGGCGGGTGGCGTTGCCATTTCTCATATCGCAATGTGCAGGAAGTGGTCGCGGCCGGCGAAAAAGTCTATGCGGCGGCCAACGGCAAATTGTTTTCCTACGAGCCGTCCTCACAGCTCATGGAGGATTACAACGCTTTGACAGGGCTGCATGGCAGCGACATCGTCCACCTGGCCTGGCACGAGCCGAGCGCCACGCTGCTGCTGGTCTATTCCGACGGCAACATGGATCTGCTGCAGGACGGCTATGTGACGGCCCTGTCGGATTATCGGGACAAATCCATTGCCGCCGACAAGACCGTGAACCGGGTGCGCATCTATGGTGAGTATGCCTGCCTGGCCACCAATGTCGGAGCCCTGCTGCTGCATGTCGGCCGGCAGGAAATCAGCGAGACCTTCATGCGTCGCACGGCCGCCGGGCTGTACGATCCGGTGCAGGATTTCGCCATCCTGGGCAACGACTATTATCTTCTGACCGCCACGGGCCTGTTCCGCGGACACCGGGCCGACAATCTGGCCGATGCAGACAATTGGGAGAAGCTCGCATTCCCCTCTTCGCTCGTTCCCGAGCGGCTGGCCGTCTGGCGCGGCAAGCTGTGGGCCTCGGTCGGGACGGACGTCTATAGCCTGGAGCCGGAGGGCTGGCTTCTGAAACTCCACTACGGCGTCGCCTTGGAAGACATGGTCGTCTCGGCCGGCTGTCTGTCGATCAAGGCCGGAGGCTGCGTCATGGAGACGCGCGACGCGGAGGCAAAGCTGCTCAAATTCGGACAGAACGACCTTTCGTCCGGGGTGGTCCTGCTGGACCTTTCCATCGACGCCCGCAGCGGGGCGGTTTATGCGGCCACCGGCAGAAACGGATTGGCTGTTTACCGGCAGGCTTCGGACGGGCAGTACTACCTGACGGAAAAGAGTCTCTATCCCAACGGCCCGCAAGTGGGGGTGGCCTGGAAGATGTTTGTGAGAGGCGATGCCCTGTATGTCTCAGGCGGAGGCCGCTGGGGCGACCGTTACAACTGGCTGGGCGGAGCGATGTGTTTCAAGGACGACGAATGGACTTCCCTGGTGGAGCCCTACGAACAAATACAGGCCCAAACGGGTCTTCCCTTCCGGGACATTCTGAACATAGCCGTCGATCCGCTCGACGAGCGGCATGTTTTTGCCACCTCCTGGGGGGAAGGTCTCTACGAATTCCAGGACGGCGCGTTGGTCAGGTTGCACAGCCTGGACAACAGTCCGCTGGTATCGTGCCTGGCCTCGAACCCCTATCGTTATGTGCGTGTGGACGGCGCCACATACGATGCCCAGGGCAATCTCTGGGTATTGAATTCCGATCCCACTTTCTCGAAGGCCGGGATCCACATCCTCAAGGCCGACGGACAGTGGTTTTCGCCCCACTATGCCAATTTCCCCGCATCGGCTCCCTCGCTCGACGGTATCCTGTTCCACAGCAACGGACAGGTCTGGATCAACTCGGAGCGCAGCGGCAGCGGCCTCTTTGTCGTGGACACCAACGGCAGCCTGGAGAACCTCTCGGACGACCGTAGCCGCTGGATCCGCACCTTCATCGACCAGGACGGCCGCACGGTCGATATCTTCACGGTTCATTGCCTGGCCGAAGACCACAACGGCACGCTGTGGGTGGGTACGACCCATGGACCGCTCTTGCTTTACAATCCCTACCGCGTTTTCGACACGGAACCGGTGTTCAACCGGGTGAAGATCCCCCGCAACGACGGCACCAACGAGGCCGACTATCTGCTCGACAACGCCCGGGTGTACGACATCGCCGTGGACGGGGCCAACCGCAAATGGATTGCCACCGACAACGACGGGGTTTACCTTTTGTCGCCCGACGGTTTGGAAACCGTGCACCATTTCACCAAGGACAACAGTCCGCTGCCTTCGGATGTGGTCTATAGCGTGGCCGTACATCCCGCGACGGGCGAAGTCTTCTTCGGAACCGAGCTGGGGCTGGTGTCCTACCGGAGCGATGCCACCGAGGGCGCGGCGGATTATTCCCGGGTGCATGCCTTCCCCAATCCGGTGCGTCCCGATTACACGGGCGAAGTGGTTGTCTCCGGTCTGCAAGAAGGCTCGCAGGTGAAAATAACCGACATGAACGGACGCCTGCTGGCCGCCGGTACGTCCTTGGGCGGGCAGTTCAGCTGGCACCTGGACGCAAGCGGCCGCGTCACCAGCGGAGTCTATCTGGTGCTGGTGGCCGACAGGGATGGCACGACGGGTGTGGCCACCAAGATTGTCGTGGTCAGATAGCCTTTTTTATTCCCCGATATAGTAACTCAGATGAGGCGGAATGTTGTAGGCGACATTCTGCCAGACCAGCCCCAGCCGATAGACGGGGTCTTGCAGCAGTGTGACCAGCCGGTAGGAGGTGGGAACGGTGGTGCTGTAGATGCGCAGCTCCTGGTTGTCGCGCGTGCGGAAGACGACCTCTTCGCGCCAGTCGCCCCAGAGATCGCCGCTCAGCGCCGGTGTGGCCTTGGTGCCGTTGTTCGACGTGCAACCCTCTGCCCGGAAAATCTCTTCCAGTTGCTCCTCTTGCCAGTTGTATTTGAGAATCTGGTTGCGGTCGAGCAGTTCGCGCTGCAGGTCGCCGTCCCACCAGATGCCGAAATTGCACGAACGGGGGGTACGCTCGGTGATGAGTTCGCCCCGGCAGTTGTACAGGCCGTAGATACCGCCGCCCAGTACCCAGCATTCACTGCCACGGTAGCGCGGATCGATGTCGAAGGCCGCCGCCCTGCCCGGACCCTGCACCTTTCGTTCGTACGACACAGCCACGCTGTCGGTGGGCACGTTCCAATAGATTTCCCCCGTGCCGGCATGGCGGAAATTCATGCCATAGGGGCCGACCGGTTCCTGGGAGTTGAACACCTCCAAGCCGGGACGGTCGGGATCCAGGTCGCTCACGTGCATGGCATCGGCATGCCCGATGCGGGTGGAATAGAGGCCCCGGCCGTCGTGATCGACCACCATGTTGCCGTAGATGATCTCGTCGCAGCCGTCGCCGTCGACATCGGCCACACTCAGGTTGTGGTTGCCGTTGCTTCGATAGACATAGTTCTCGGGATGCTCGGGATCGTCGCTGTCGAAGGTCCAGACCGGTATCAGTTGTCCGTCACGATAGTCCCAGGCAGCCAGTACATTGCGGGTGTAATAGCCCCGGCACATGACCAGGCTGGGATGCTGCCCGTCCAGATAGGCCACACAGGCCAGGTAGCGGTCGGCGCGGTTGCCCTTGCCGTCGCCCCAGATGGCTTGCAATTCTTCGGTGGTGGGGCGCAATTTGCCGGGGTGGCGGGGCGGATTGTAGGGCGCGGTGGCCAAGGCCTTGCCGCTGGCCCCGTCAAAAACGGTCAGGTATTCCGGACCGCTGAGGATGTGTCCTAGGTAGGGAGGCTCCAGCTCGCGCCAGTCGGCGGTGGCATCGCCGATGACATTGCCTTGCCCGTCGATGGTGCCGTCGGCCGTCTTGCAGGCCACTTCGGCCCGTCCGTCGCCGTCCAGGTCATAGACCATGAACTGGGTGTAGTGGGCACCTTCGCGGATGTTCTTGCCCAAGTCGATACGCCAGAGCAGGCTGCCGTCCAGCCGGTAGGCTTCCAGTTTGGTCTGGCCCGTCAGGCCGCTATGCGAATTGTCGCGAGGCATCATTTCCTGCTTGACGATGATTTCGAACTGCCCGTCGCCCGTCAGGTCGCCCACCGAGCAGTCGCCCGGAACATGGCCGGGCAGGGTCTGCAGGGGAATGGAGACATAGTTCAGTCCACTGCGGCCGGCCGGCAGGGTGTAGAGGCTGCCCGCTTCGATCCCCTCCGCCTCCAGGCTGGCAGGCAGTTTGCTGCCGTGTGCAGCCACGTAGTAGGTGGCCTCGCGGGAGGCGTCGTAGCGGGTATCCGTAAAGTTGGTGCCTTCTTTCAAAGGCCGGTCGTTGAGCTTGACAAAGCCCTTGTCCTCATATTTGTACACATCGAAGGCCAGATTCCTCTTGTCGGTGCAGAGCAATCGCCAGGAGACAAAAGCTTCGTGGTCGTTGACCGCCGTGGCGAAAAGTCCGCGGCCCAGTTTTTCGGCTTGGCGCGGCGACTGGGGACCGGTCTGCCGGCCCGAGACACCCGAGCAGCTCCCTGCAAGAAGCATCAGCAGGAGCACCGGACATAGTTTCATCGTCAAAGTTTTCATCTTTCCAAATATTAGGGAGGCGATTGGGCGCCGGTTATTTTCCCATCAGCTGCTTGGCCAGGGCAACGGCGCTGTTGGCATTGTCGCTGTAGCCGTCGGCGCCGACTTGGTCGGCAAATTCCTGGCTCAGGGGGGCGCCGCCGACCATGATCTTGACCTTGTCGCGCAGACCGGCTTCCTCGACAGCCTGGATAACTTCCGGTATGTAGTCCATCGTGGTTGTCAGCAGGGCGCTGATGGCCAGAATGTCGGCATGGTGTTCCTTGACGGCCTCGACATATTTTTCCTTGGGAACGTCTATGCCGATATCGACCACTTCGAAACCGCAGCCTTCCAGCATGGAGGCCACCAGGTTCTTGCCGATGTCGTGCAAATCGCCCTTGACCGTGCCGATGACTATCTTGCCAAGCGAATTGAGCTTTTGGCCTGCCATGAGCGGCTGGAGCAACTGCATGGCTCCCTTCATGGCGCGGGCCGCCATCAGCAGCTGGGGCACAAAGACCTTGCCGTTTTGGAATTGCTGGCCGATCTCGCCCATGGCGCGGATCATCTGTCCGTTGATGATGGCCTGGGGCTCGATGCCGGCCTCGAGAGCCACCTTGGTGGCGGCTTGCGCTTCGGGAAGCTTGCCTTTCAGCACGGCGGTGAACAGCGCATCCTCGGCGGTCGGATCGAAGGCCTGGGCGGCAGGCTTGCCAATCGGCGTTGCTCTCGGGGCGGCTTGGGCGGCGGCTTGGGCAGGTTGGGCGCTTGCCTGTGCCGGTTTGTCGGCGGCAGCGGGTTGGGAGGCCTCGGCCTTTTTGCCCGGCTCGTGCGGACTCACCCATTGGCCGTCGTCTTTTTTGACCAGCTTGGCGATTTCCCGGATGTGGGTGTCTTCCGTGCCGCAGCAACCCCCTATGATGTTGACCACGTGCTCATCGATGAGAGGCCGGACGGCCTGTTGCATCATTTGGGGCGTCTGGTCGTAGCGCCCGTCCTTGTTGGGCAGGCCGGCATTGGGGAAGGCGATGATGCCTTGCGGCAGTTCGGCGGCCAGGCGGCGCAGGAAAGGCAGCATCATTTCGGCGCCCAGCGAGCAGTTCAGACCCACACAGGCGACGGGTTCGCCGGCCAGTGATTTCATATAGGCCATCAAATCCTGGCCCAGCATGTTGAAGCCCTTGGGATCCTTCATCGTAAAACTCATCATGATGGGGATCTCGCGGCCGGCCGCCTTCATCATGGCTTTGGCGGCGTTGAGGGCTATGCCGGCGTTGGCCGTGTCGAAGATGGTCTCGATGAGGAGGGCGTCCACGCCGCCTTCGATCAGGGCAAGCGCCTGTTCTTCGTAGGCGGTCTGCAGCACCTGCGCATTGACCTCGCCGAGACTGACACATTTGGAGGTCGGACCGATGCTGCCGGCAACATAGACACGGCGGTCCTGGTTGGTGTACATCCCGGCCACGGCACGGGCGATGACCGCGGCGGCCAGGTTGATTTCCCGGACTTTGTTCTCTATGTGGAATCCTTGCAGGGATACGCGCTGGGCATTGAAGGTATTGGTCGTGACAATGTCGGCCCCCGCCTCGATGAAGCGGCGGTGCACATCGGCCGTAATGTCCGGCCGGGTCAGGCACAAGAGGTCGTTGCAGCCTTTCAGGTCGGTCTTGTGGCAGCGGTACTGGGGACCGCGATACTCCGCTTCGCCCAACTGGTACTGCTGTATGGTGGTGCCGGTGGCGCCGTCGAGGACGAGGACGCGCTTTTTCATTGCCTCGGCAAGGCTTTCCCGGCTTTTGCGGGAAGGACTCTCCACTTTGATCACCGGCGATTCCTGGCGACAACTGGCGCAGCTCTTGGGCCGGTATTCCTCGATGATCTTCTCGGCTTGTTCTATTTCGCGTTCATTGTGGAAATTCATTTCGAGATGGACGCCGTCGGGACCGATGGCATCCAGCAGGGGCTTGATTTCATCGATTTCCACCCAGCAGGCCATCAGGCTCTTGCCTCCGGCCAGGATCTTTTTGTAGAGATCGTACCACTTGGGGCTGCCGCCCTGGGGTTCACCCACGCCGGGGGTCCATTGGATGGCGTTGAGCTCCTCGATTTCGAGCAGGGCGGGCAGATGCCGCATGGCGCCCACGCCGTCGAGATGATAGAGCGTGTAGGGTATCTTTCGGCATTGTTCGCGCAGGTAGGGCTGGACAAAGCGGCGGTAGTCTTCTTCGGAGATCATCGTGGAGATGTCGCACTGGATCTTGCTCATTTTGCCGGGCGCCCAGGACGAGAAGTAGCAGAAAGCCATTTCATCGCCTTCGCGGATGATGTCGTAGAGTTCGTCGAATACCTTGAAATAGATGTCGTTGATACGCTGCATCTGCTCTTCCACCCACTCGGGCTGCATGAGCAGGTCTTCCAGCACTTTGTCTGTCCCCTTCAGGGCGGCCAGGATGTCGAGGCCCTCCATCAGGTCGGGCATGCCCACGTAATAATGGCCTTGGGCCTTCTGTTTGCAGGCCCTGAGCAGGTCCTTGTGCAGCTTCCAGTTGGGATGGTTCTCGTCGAAGCGGACCTGCCCGTCGAAATGGGGATCGGGATGGATCCAGATGGTATCCTCGCCTCCCTCGAACACACCGCCCAGGATGGCGGCCAGCGAACCCGGGCCGAGCTGGGCGTTGGCCACCGGCAGGATGTCGGCTTTCAGGCTGCTGTGGGCCACGTACCAATCCAGATAGTCGGCCCGCCATTGCGGGTCGAACCATTTTTGGTTCAAATCGACGGGATCGGCGGGACGCGGCACGTCGGCATGAGGCTTCACCCCTTCCTGCAGGTGCTCCCACATGTTCAGGATGATGCCCTTATGGTTCCACCAGTCGATATATCGCTGTTTGGTTGTCTCGAGATCAGGTTTCCACGTATTCATCGCAATTGTGTCTAAGCAGGTGTCGCCGGTGTCGCCGGCGAGTGCAAAAGTACTTCTTTTCTCCGAATTAGTGCGAAGGCTGGCTTATTTTTCAAAAAACCACTATCTTTGTTCTCTCGAAAATCGAACGGAAATGTTGGAAGTGGAAGACAGCGGACTGGTGCTGAGAACGGAAAACCTGGTCAAACGTTACCGCAAACGGACGGTGGTGGACCATGTCTCCATCGAGTTGCACCAGGGTGAGATTGTCGGTTTGCTGGGCCCCAACGGCGCCGGCAAGACGACCACCTTCTATATGACCACCGGTCTGGTGGTGCCCAACGAAGGCAGGATTTTCCTGGGCGATGAGGACATCACCGGCTATCCGGTCTATAAACGGGCGCAGGCCGGTATCGGCTACCTGGCCCAGGAGGCTTCCGTTTTCCGCAAGATGACCGTCGAAGACAATATTTTCTCCGTCCTTCAGATGACCAAGCTGTCGCGCGAGGAGCAGAAGGAGCAGTTGGAGAGCCTGATTGCCGAGTTCCATCTGACCAAGGTCCGCAAGAACCTGGGCGACCGGTTGTCGGGCGGCGAGCGTCGTCGTACGGAGATTGCCCGCTGTCTGGCCATCAGCCCGAAATTCATCATGCTCGACGAGCCTTTCGCCGGCGTCGATCCCATCGCCGTGGACGATATCCAGTCGATCGTGGCCGGCCTGGTCAAGAAAAACATCGGCATCCTCATCACCGACCACAACGTGCGCGAGACGCTGTCCATCACCGACCGCGCCTATATGCTGTTCGACGGCAAGATCCTCTTCCAGGGCACGCCCGAGCAACTGGCCGCCAACGAGACGGTACGGCGCAACTACCTCGGCGTCAATTTCGAGTTGACACGCAACCGCGCAGTCGAACGCGACGAACACGGCAACCGCCTGCGTCGCAAGGAAGACTGATGATTCCCGAAAAAACTGTTTAGACGTATTCGTCGCCGACTTTCATGCCGGCGTCGATGACGAATTGGCGGATTTCCTGCTCGTCGTCTTTTTTGCAGATCATCAACACGTTGCCCGACGAAGAGATGATGTAGCCGTCCATCTTCTGCACCACGGCCAATTGCCCTTCGGGCAGGGTGATGATGTTGTCGTGGCTGTCGTAGCAGAGCGCTTTGCCCTTGAGCACCGAGTTGCCGTTCGAGTCTTTTTCGGCCAGTTCGTGCAACGAGCCCCAGGTGCCCAGGTCGGACCAGCCGAAATCGCCCATCTGCACATAGACATTGTCGGCCTTTTCCATGATGCCGTAGTCGATGGAGATATTGGGACAGGACGGGAAAACCTCCTTGATGAAATCCTTTTCGCGTTCGGTGTTGAACAGCTCCAGTCCGGTGTTGAAGGGGGTGGCCACTTCGGGCAGCAGGCGGTTGAAGGCATCCAGGATGGTCTGGACGTTCCAGATGAAGATGCCCGAATTCCAGAAGAAGTCGCCGCTGGCCAGGAAGACCTTGGCCAATTCCAGGTTGGGCTTTTCGGTAAAGGCTTTCACCTTGGTGAAATTGCCCAGCTTGTCGTGGGAGGCCTGGATGTATCCGTAGCCCGTTTCGGGCCGGTTGGGCTGGATGCCGATGGTGAGCAGCACCGGTTCGCGGGCGGCGAATTCCAGCCCGTCACTGATGCAGGAAAGGAATTCCTTTTCCTTGAGTATCAGATGGTCGGAGGGGGCCACTATGATGTTGGCCTCGGGGTTGATGGCCCGGATGTGATGGGCCGCATAGGCAATGCAAGGGGCCGTATTGCGTCGGCAGGGTTCCAAAAGGATCTGTTCGGGCTTGAGCTCGGGCAACTGCTCCAGGGTGAGCTTGTCGTAGAGTTGGTTGGTGGCGATGAAGATATTCTCCACCGGCACAACTTGCCGGAAACGGTCGAAGGTCTGCTGGATGAGCGAGCGGCCCGTGCCGAAGAAATCGAGGAACTGTTTGGGATATGAACTGCGGCTGGCCGGCCAGAAACGGCTTCCGATGCCGCCACTCATGATGACGCAATAGTTGTTGTTCATAGTTGTATCAAAAAGTCCGACAAGATACGAAAACTTTTGAATATAACTATGCCTCTTTCTTTTTCTTTTTGGACGATTTCTCCTGTTGTTTGCTCTCTTTTTCCCTTTCTACAGCCTGGCTGTGCGGCTCTTCCCAAAGACCCTCGGTGATGTCCTTCAGCTCTTTTTCAAGACGCTGCTGCTCGGCGGCGATTTCCTCGGGCGTACTGCAATAGTCCATGATGTTCTGGTTGAGCAGGTTGGACACTTTGTAGATGTCGCCCTTGTATTGCCGGCGGGCCAGGTAGTCGTAGGTGGTCATGTTGTCCAGTGCGTTGTAGCTGCTCGTGCGGAGGCTGTTGCCGGCCAGCAGGTCGCTTGCCTCGTCGAAGGGGACCCAGAAGAGCGGATACTTGCGGGTCTCGCCGGTCTCGTCTTCGCGTACCAGCACCGGGCAAAGGCTGATGATCTTGGTCCGGATGGCGGAGGTGTTCTTGTCCATGTACCACAGCTCCTTGATGTAGTACAGTGTCACCTCGTTGCTGGGGATGTCGGCCGTCTCGACCACATAGACCGTGTCGCTGGCGTTGGCCTTGATGTCGAAGGGGATCCAGAAACGGTTGAGCAACTCGTCGAATTTCACCTTGTATTCGTCGGTGAAGATGTCCTTGCCGTCGAGGTAGTCATAGACCTTGAGTTGGCCTTTGGAGACATTCTCGAAAAGCAGCGAGAACAGGTTCTGGTGCTCTCCGTCGGGCTGGGGCGGATAATAAAGCGGCGCGT
>JAGDCW010000158.1 GCA_017958305.1 Bacteroidales bacterium
CGGCCTCTACGACGATGACGGCCTGAGCTATGGGTATGAGAAGGGGGCTTGCAGTTGGTTGGATATTTCGTATTGCGATTCGACGGGCGAGGTGAAATGTCTGCCACGGAGTGGGAGCGAGGTGGATTTGAGGGGGAGATTTGATATCAAAGTGAATATCATAGGAGTGGATTCTGTCCTGACGGCCAGCTTCCCCAGCCTCCCGGCGGGTTCCTTGCAACCCAGCGCAGCAGTCAAGAGGCACAGCCTCTTGACTTACGTTTTTTCATGTTCCCCCTCCAATGCAAATGGATTTGCCTTGTCGGGGGTACATAAAAAAACGCAGTTGGAAACTCGTTTCCAACTGCGCTGTGTTGCGGAAGAAGGGGGATTCGAACCCCCGGTACGGTTACCCGTACGACAGTTTAGCAAACTGTTGGTTTCAGCCACTCACCCATCCTTCCGGAAGCAAGGCTGAAATCCGGCCAAACCGGTTTCAATTGCGGGGCAAAGATAGTGAAAAGAGCAGGTTGCACAAAGTAAAAGGCGGAATTTTATTTGAAAAATAATTATATAACTGAAATACAGAGCGTTGAACTATGAAAGAGAAAAGATCAGACAAGAAGGTTGTGACGGGTTTGCTGGGCCTTTGTTTACTGGCAGCGGTGCTGGTGTCGGGGGGATGTCTGTACCGGATGTTTACCCGGCCCAATTATGTGGCGGCCCGCAGCTATACCTTGCAAATTTATCCCGGGGATGGGCTGGACAAGGTGCTGGACTGCCTGCAGGACAGTCTGGCGCGTCCCGACGAGCTGCGTCGGGTGGCCCGCTTGATGAAACTGGGTGACGAGCTGCGCAGTGGCAACTATGTCGTGCGTCCCGGCATGAGCAGCCGTGCCATGGTCAACATGTTGCGCGATGGTCTGCAGACACCGGTCAAAGTCCGTTTCAACAATGTCAGGACTCTGGAGCAGTTGGCCGGCTTGTTGTCGCGGCAGGTGATGCTCGATTCGCTCAGCTTGCTGGAGGCTTTCCAGAGCCAGGCTCTGATGGATTCGATGGGCTTCACCCCCGAGACGGTACCGGCCCTGTTTATCCCGGATACCTACGAAGTGTGGTGGAATGCTTCGTCCGATCGTCTGATGAAGACATTTGTCCGTGCCTATCAGCGCTTTTGGAACGACGAAAGGGTGGCCAAGGCGGCCCGCTTGTCGCTCAGTGAGGTGGAGGTGTCCATCCTGGCCTCCATTGTCGAGGAAGAGACCAACATGGCAGCCGAATGGCCGGTCATTGCCGGGCTGTACCTGAACCGGATGCGCCGCAACATGTATTTGCAGGCCTGTCCGACCATCAAGTTTGCCTTGAACGATTTCGCGCTGCAGCGAATCTTGAAAGTGCATACCCAGGTGGAATCCGACTACAATACCTACACCCACCTGGGGCTGCCGCCGGGACCGATCCGCATCCCTTCGGTGGCCGTGTTGGAGGCCGTGCTCAATGCCGAAGAAAACAATTATCTGTACATGTGTGCCAAGGACGATTTCTCGGGCAGCCATTTCTTTTCATCGACCCTGGCCCAGCACAACCGTTACGCCGAGCGCTATCATCAGGCACTGAACCGTCGCCGGATTTACCATTAAGTTTGGAGAAGACCTGCAAAACCGCTATTTTTGTTCGTTTTATAAGATCTGTTGCTGAGATATGGGAAGAATCCTGGCCATCGACTATGGGCGCAAGCGTACGGGCATTGCCGTGACCGATACGCTGCAATTGATCGCCAACGGCCTGACGACCGTGCCGACCGCCATGTTGCAGACCTTTCTGGACGATTACCTCGGCCGTGAACCGGTCGATCGTATCGTGGTGGGCCTGCCCCGGCAGATGGACGGCCGCCCTTCGGAGACGATGCCCTATATCGATGCTTTTGTGCGGTCTTTCCGGCAGCGCCATCCCGAGCTGCCGGTGGAGCTTTTTGACGAGCGTTTCACCTCGGTGTTGGCCCACCAGGCCGTCCTGAGCGGAGGCGTCAAGAAGAAGGACCGCCAGAACAAGGCCCTCTACGATGAGGTGAGCGCCACCATCATCCTGCAGGGATACATGGAATCGAAAAAGAATATATAATTGCTATGCTGTTACCTATTTACCTGTACGGACAATCTGTCCTGCGGAAGGAAACCGAGGAAATCGGCCCGGATTATCCGGAGTTGAAGACATTGATCGCCAATATGTATGAAACGCTGGTCAAGGCGGAGGGTGTCGGGCTGGCGGCTCCCCAGGTGGGACTGTCCATCCGGCTTTTCATTGTCGATCTGCGTCCCCTGGCCGATGAGTTGCCTGAATTCCGCGACTATGTCAAAACCTTCATCAATCCCGAGATTGTCGAGTATTCCGAAGAAAAAGAAAGCATGGAGGAGGGCTGTCTGAGCATCCCCGGCGTGCATGAGTCGGTGGCTCGCAGCACCCGGATACTGGTCAATTACCAGGACGAGGATTTCGAGGAGCACGAAGAGTATTTCGAAGGCTACCTGGCCCGTGTCATCCAGCACGAATACGATCATTTGGAAAGCAAGGTCTTCACCGACCGCATCAATCCCATCCGCAAGCAGCTGATCAAGTCGAAACTGACCAATGTGCTCAAAGGCAAGGTGGATTGCGACTACAAGGTGAAGATGCAACGATAGCGCGACAGTGAGACAGGCAGGTGACATCGATGGCGGCAGGGACAGGTATCTGTCGGCAAGCCGCAGGCCGGGCAGCCGTGTCCGGGGATGGATTTTGGCCCTGTCGGTGCTGCTGGGTATGATGCCGATGGTGTCCGTCCGGGCTCAAATCAACACCGAAAGGGTGATGGCAATCGGGCGCAATGCCTTGTACTTCAACGACTATGTCCTTTCTATCCAGTATTTCAACCAGGTGATCCGCGTCAAGCCCTGGCTGGCCGAGCCTTACATGTTCCGGGCCGTGGCCAAGATGAGCCTGGAAGACTATCAGGGGGCCGAGCAAGACTGCAGCCTGGCGCTGGAGCGCAATCCTTTCATGATCCGGGCCTATCTGTGCCGCAGCTATGCCCGCCTGAACCTGAAGATGTACGAGGGTGCCATCGCCGACTGTGAAAAGGGCCTGGAATTCGACACCGAAAACCGTTCGCTGATGCTCAACCGGGCCATCGCCCGTATCTATGCCAAGCAGTATGACGAGGCCCGACGGGACCTGGACGAACTTATCCGCCGCTATCCCCGCTACATGTTCGGCTACATGAGCCGCGGACAGCTTTGCATCCAGGTCAACGACACTCTGGGTGCGGCCGACGACTTCAGCCGGGCCATCTCTGTCGATAAATACTATGCCCCGGCCTATGCTTCCCGGGCCTATGTCTCGCTTTTGCGTGAGAACTACGGCGACGCCATTCCCGACCTGAACGAGGCCATCCGCCTGGAACCCGACAACGAGGGCTATTACGTGAACCGCGGCATCGCCCGCTACTATATGAAGGACTATCGGGGAGTGCTGAGCGATTTCGACCGGGTGCTGCAACTGAATCCAGCCTCGGTGATGACCTACTACAACCGTGGTCTGATCCTGACCGAGGTGGGCGACCTGAACAAGGCGGTCGAGGACTTCGACAAAGTGCTCGACCTGGAGCCCGACAACGACATGGCCCGCTACAACCGGGCCTTGTTGCGCGACCGACTGGGCGACCTGGCCGGGGCCGAAGCCGATGTGACGGTCATCATCGGCCATTATCCGCGCTTTATCCCGGCCTATTACCAGCGCAGCGACATCCGTCGCCGGCGGGGGGATGCCAAAGGGGCCGACAAAGACTATTTCGATGCCTGGGACCTGGAAAACCAGCGCCGTGAGATCGAGGCTGCCGGCGGCCGGTTCACGGCTGGCGGCGAGGCGGACGAGGATGAGGAGCAGGGCGATGGCAAGACCCGCAAGATGTCGGAGAAGGACATCCGTAAATACAACCGGGTGATTGTCTCGGAAAGCGACGCCGAGCAGACGGCACGCTATGCCAATCCGGTGCGCGGTCGGGTGCAGAACTTCAATGTGGAGGTGGAACCCGAGCCTATTTTCGTGCTTACCTACTACGAGCAATCGCGTCCCTTGGGCCTGCGCCGTGCCGCCAACCTGGGCAGTTGGCTCAAACCTTTGGCCGGCAAGGGCATCCCGGTGGACGACCTGAAAATGACCAATCTGGAAAAGACCTTGGACGCCAGGCAGGTGGAGGAGCATTTCCGTTCGATAGACAACTATTCCAAGATGATTGCCGAAAACCAGCAGCAGGCCGCCTGGTATTTTGCCCGGGCCCTGGACTTCTCGCTGGTCAAGGACATCGACAACGCTTTGGCCGATCTGGACAAGGCCCTGTATTTGCAGCCCGATTTCGTGCTGGCTTGTTTCGAACGGGCCACACTGCGTTTCCGGCAGTTGCTGTTCAATTTGTCGGAACAGAAAGAGGAGGCGGCCGTCGCGTCGGCTGTCGATAACCTCACGGGCAACCTGTCTATCAGCGAAGGGGCCTTCGGTTCGGACTACATGCTGGTCATGCAGGACTATGACCGCCTCACCGTCCTGGCTCCGGATTTTGTCTATGCCTGGTACAACCGGGGGTGTATCCGTTGCATGCAGAAGGACTACCGCAGTGCCATCGAAGACTACGACAAGGCCATCGCCATCAGCGAGGATTTTGCCGAGGCCTGGTTCAACCGGGGTATTACGCGCATCTATCTGGGTGAGCGTGAGGAAGGTCTGCGCGATTTGAGCCGGGCAGGCGAATTGGGCATGTACAAGGCATATAATATTATCAAACGATTTTCCGAATAACTCATTAATATCTAAGATAATGAAGAAGAGAGGATTATGGCTGACAAGCCTGTTGCTGGGAGCAAGCCTGGCCATGTACGGAGAGGGTAGCCCCATTGGTTGGGCCAGTGTCAACGACCTTGGTTTGACAGGTACCGTCGGCGGTGGTCTGGGCAAGACTGTCCGTGTGGACAATTTGGAAGACCTGGCTTCTTATGCCGGGGCTGACGAACCTTATGTGATTATTGTGGATGGCGCTTTTGAGGGCACCGGGATGATCCGGGTGGCCAGCAACAAGACCATAGTCGGCGGTGGCGCCGGAGCTGTGCTCGACCGGGTGGGGCTGGAAGCATCACGGGCCGAGAACATCATTATCCGCAACCTGACCATCAAGCGGGCTGGGCCGGATGCCATAGCCATACGTACCTGTCACCATGTCTGGATCGACCATTGTGACTTGTCGGATTCGAGCGACGGACTGCTCGATCTGACCTTGGCGTCGGACTATGCCACCGTGTCGTGGACCCGTCTGCACGACCACAACAAGGTGTCGCTGGCCAATTCGGGCACGGCTCATTTCGAGGACTACGGCAAGGAGAACACTACCTACCATCACAACTGGTGGTACAACGGTGTCCAGCGCAACCCCCGTGTGGGCTATGGTAAGGGACATGTGTTCAACAACTACTATTCGGGTGTCACCAGTTATTGCGTGGGCTATCATACCCAGGCCAGTATGCGGGTGGAGAACAACTACTTCTACCGTTCGGCCGAGCCTCTTCACCAGATGTATGTCGATGTGCCCACGGCAGCCAATTTCGCCGAATCCTGGGCTTCTGGCAACATATTCGACGAAACCACCGGTAACCAGAAAGCCACCGGCCACAGTTTCGATCCGGCGCAATACTACGACTATGATTTCGCCTTGGAGCCGGCGGC
>JAGDCW010000159.1 GCA_017958305.1 Bacteroidales bacterium
AAGCCCGCTCTCTATCTCTTGTACTACTTGTCTTTTTTCATCCTTTCATAGATCGCTCTCTCGCCTCCTGTCAGGACACCTTCGCAGGCTCCCTTCCGAAAGCGGGTGCAAAAGTACGGCAAGTTTTATTACTCACCAAATAATCGCACAACTTTTTTTCAAGAAAAAATCATCGAAAAAAATCAAGGCATTGACTGTCAAGACTGTTTTGTCAAAACTTTTTTTTGAGAGAAGGCAAATTATTTGCGATTGGCATTGCTTTACACTATTTTTGCCTGCCCAATAGAAGGCAAAAACAAAAACTGATCATACCAACAATTCTAAAAAACCAATCTACAATGAAACCATTCATTAAAGCATCTCTGGCCGCCGCCGTGGGTGTCATCATCGCCACGGTTGTCTGCGGTATCTTGTCTGTCATTATGCTTTCGGGCCTGATGAGTTCCATGAACAAGCCTGTCAAGGTCGAAAGCGGCAGCATCCTCAAAATCAACCTGAGCGGTTCCCTGGTCGAATACGGACAGGAAAATCCCTTCGCCTCTTTGAGCGGCATCTTCTCTTCCAACGCCGACCAAGGGCTTGACGAGATGATCAAAGCCATCAAGAATGCCAAGACCAACGACGACGTCATAGGCATATATATAAATATAGGTAACCTGGGAGGCGGCATCAGCAGCTACGAGGAAATCCGACGCGCCCTGGAATGCTTCAAGGAAAGCGGCAAGTTTGTCTATGCCTATATCGACCAGTCGTGCGGACAGGGCGCCTATTACGCCGGTTGCGTTGCCGACTCGATCTTCATGAACCCTTACGGCAGCCTTTCCCTGACCGGTCTGGCCGCCCAGCCGATGTTCTATACCGACGTACTCAAGAAAATCGGCATCACACCCCAAGTATTCAAAGTGGGCACCTACAAATCGGCCGTCGAACCCTACATCAACACCAAGATGAGCGACGCCAGCCGCGAACAGACCGTCTCCTATATGAACGGCATCTGGAACAAGATGCTGGAAGGCATTTCCGCCAGCCGCGGCCTGAGTGTCGAAAGGATCAACAGCCTGGTCGATGAATTCATTCCCCTGCAGGAAGGATGCTACGTACAGCAATCAGGTCTGGTGGACGGCTTGCTCTACAAGACCGCCATGCGCGAGAAACTGGCCGCCAAGGCCGATTGCAAGGTCAAAGACCTGAAAATCGTCTCCATCAATGAGATAAACAAGGTCCCTGTCAAGGGCAAGAAGTTCAGCGCCGACAAGGTGGCCGTGCTTTATGCCGCCGGAGAAATCTTTGACGAAGGCAGTTCCATGTCGCAGGGCGAACAGATTGTTTCCGATCCGCTCATCGAAGAAATCAAGAAAATCCAGGAAGACGACCACATCAAGGCCGTCGTACTGCGCGTCAACTCTCCTGGCGGCAGCGCCTATGCTTCGGAGCAGATCTGCCAGGCCATCAAAGATCTCAAGACTGTCAAGCCGGTGGTTGTCTCCATGGGCGACTATGCTGCCTCGGGCGGTTACTACATCTCTTCCAACGCCGACACCATCTTTGCCGCTCCGACCACGCTGACCGGCTCGATTGGCATTTTCGGACTGAGTTTCAATCTTGCAGAGCTCACCAAGAAGGTCGGACTGCATTTCGACATGGTCAAGACCAACCAGTATGGCGACTTCGGCAGCTACTACCGCGAAATGACCGCCGGTGAGAAGGCTCTCATGCAGGGTCACATCGAAAAGGGCTACGACCTGTTCGTAGGCCGCTGCGCAGAAGGCCGCCACATGGATCCCCAGGACATCCGCAAAATTGCCGAAGGCCGTGTATGGACGGGCGAGCAGGCCCTGGCCATCGGGCTGGTTGACAAGCTGGGCTATTTGGACGACGCCATTGCTTGCGCCGCTGCCATGGCCGAACTGGAAGAGTACCGCACGGTTTCCTTCCCCGAAAAGAAAGACGCCATGACCCAACTCATGGAGAA
Organism: Bacteroidales bacterium; assembly: GCA_017958305.1. Classification (GTDB taxonomy): domain Bacteria; phylum Bacteroidota; class Bacteroidia; order Bacteroidales; family UBA1402; genus UBA1757. The sequence continues at coordinate 1,973 of JAGDCW010000159.1, forward strand.
CTTCTCGATGGGAGCCAAGATGAAACTCATCAACAGCTCGTTGGAAAACCGCGTCAAGGCCGAAGTCAAGGAACTCCAGCGCCGTGGCGGTGTGCTGGCCCGCATGCCTTACTCCATCACCATCGACTGATAATGAAAAAGGGCGTGCTGTTGCCGCTGTCGTGGTTGTACGGCGCCCTGACCAAAGGGCGCAACTATCTGTACGACCACGGCATCAAAGCCTCTGCCTCCTTCGGCCTTCCCGTCGTCTCGGTCGGGAATCTCACGGTGGGAGGGACCGGCAAGACACCCCTTGTTGAATACCTGATCCGGCTGCTCGGCGCGTCTCACAGGACAGCGCTGCTCAGTCGCGGATACAAACGTCTGAGCCGGGGCTTCGTGTTGGCCGACAAAGCCAGCACGGCCTGCGACATCGGAGACGAGCCCCTGCAGATTCACCGCAAGTTTCCCGACACGGCGGTGGCCGTCCACGAAAAGCGCGCCGAAGGTATCCGCCGTCTGCTGCAGCTGCGGCCCGAAACCGAAGTGGTCGTGCTCGACGACGCCTTCCAGCACCGGGCCGTCAAACCCAGTTTGTCGGTGCTGGCCATCGACTACCGCCGGCCCGTCTTCGACGATTGGCTGCTGCCGGCCGGCAGCCTCAGGGAATCCCGCCAGGGAATGAAGAGGGCCGATATCGTCGTGGTGACCAAATGCCCCGAAAACTTGGGCGACGAAGAGCGAAAAGCCTTCATTGCCCGATTGCAGAGCGAAAAGCGCCAACAGGTGTTTTTCTCACACATTGCCTATACGGCCGTCTGTCCGGCCTTCCCCGGGGAAAACCGCCCGGCCCGGATCGACCCTATAGATCTGAAAGACAGCGGCCGCCCCTTGCTGGCTTTTTGCGGCATCGGCGCCCCGCAACCCTTTGCCGAGTATGTCCGGCAGCTGGACAAGCAAGCCGAAGTGATCAGCTTCCCCGACCATCACCGCTATACCGGCGGCGACCTGGAGCGCATCGCAAAGGCAGCCCGATCTGCCGGTGGGCAGGATGCTCTGATCCTGACCACCGAAAAAGATTGTTGCCGCCTGGCCCATCTTCCCGCTGCCAGGCAGTTGGCCGACAACCTCTACTACCTGGCCATGGAAATGCGGTTTTGCACGGAACAGGAAGAAACATTATTCAACCAATTGATCACAGAACATGTACGAACATTCTCTCCAAGCTGCTGAGTGGATCAAGGCCCATTGTGCCCAAAAGCCCGAAATAGCCGTCATCCTGGGTTCGGGACTGGGGGCTTTGGCCGATGCCATGACCGACCGGCAGGTGATTCCCTACCGGGATATCCCCCATTTCCCCGTTTCGACCGTCGAAGGACACAGCGGCAACCTGGTCTTCGGCCTGCTGGGAGGCAAACACATCATGGTCATGCAAGGCCGTTTCCACTATTACGAAGGCTACAGCATGAAAGAACTGGCCGTGCCCATCCGCACCATGAAACTGCTCGGCATCAAGACCCTGCTGCTGTCCAATGCCGCCGGCGGGCTCAATCCCGACTATCAGATCGGCGACATCATGGTCCTGGAAGACCACATCAACCTCTTCCCGGATAATCCTTTGCGCGGCAAAAACGACGAGCGCATCGGTCCGAGATTTCCCGACATGACCGAAGTCTATTCCAAAAGGCTGCGTGACCTCTTCGACCAGGTGGCCGAAGAAAACCATATCAAACTGCAACACGGGGTGTTTGTCGGATGGCAGGGGCCCTCTTTCGAGACCCCGGCCGAATACCGGATGCTGCACAGACTGGGCGCCGACGCCGTGTCCATGTCAACCGTGCCCGAAGCCATCACCGCCCGTCACGCCGGCCTGGAGGTGTTCGGCATTTCGGTCATCACCAACGTGGCCAAGGCCCGGGAGGAGAATTCCCACCAGGAAGTGCAGGATGCCGCCGGCATGGCCCAGCCCCGCATGACACTTTTATTCAAAGAACTTATTTCCAGAATGTAGCCATGACCGAAGAACTGCATCCCCAGCGTACCGAAATAAGCCAATACGGCGAATTCGGCCTCATAGATTTCCTGACAGGCAAAATCGAGTTGAAGAATGCCTCTTCCAAAGTAGGCGTCGGCGACGATGCGGCCGTCATCAACTACGGCGACTGCGACACACTGGTCACCACCGACCTGCTGCTCGAAGGCATCCATTTCGACCTGAGCTATGTACCCTTGAAGCACCTGGGCTACAAAGCCGCCGTGGTCAACATCTCCGACATCTGCGCCATGAACGGCCGGCCCCGGCAACTGGTCGTATCCATCGGTTTGAGCAAACGCTTCTCGGTCGAGGACGTGGCAGAAATCTACCAGGGCCTGCAGGCCGCCTGCGACTATTACGGAGTCGATCTGGTGGGCGGCGACACCTCTTCGTCGCTGACCGGCCTGGTACTGAGCCTGACATGCCTGGGCGAGGTGGAAAAAGGCAAGGCCGTGCTGCGCAGCGGTGCCAAACAAAACGATCTCATCTGTGTATCGGGCAACCTGGGCGCAGCCTACATGGGGCTCCAGTTGCTCGAAAGGGAGAAACGCGTTTTCCAGGGCGAAAAAGACTTCAATCCCGACTTCGAAGGCAAGGAATACCTGCTCGAGCGCCAGCTGCGGCCCGAAGCCCGCAAGGACATTGTCGAGAAAATGGCCGAAATGGGCATCGTGCCGACGGCCATGATGGACATCTCCGACGGCCTGTCGTCCGATATCCTGCATATCTGCAAGCAATCCCGCTGCGGTTGCCGCATCTACGAGGACAAACTGCCCATCGACTACCAGACGGCCGCGCTTTGCGATGAGATGAACATGAATCTCACCACCGCCGCCCTGAACGGAGGAGAAGACTACGAACTGCTCTTCACCGTGCCGCTCAGCCTTCACGAGCGCATCGACGGGTGGAAAGATGTCCGCATCATCGGATATATCTGCAGCCAGGAGGAAGGGGCCAAACTGGTGAGCCGCGACGGCAACGAATTTGATATCATCGCCCAGGGCTGGAAGCATTTGCAGGATTAGTGCTTTTTGCCTAACTTTGAAGCCTCATGACAATTACGAACTATTTCAAACCCAAACAACATGGAACTCAAACTTAAGAAAAACGCCAAGTACGCCATGCTCGTTCCCACCAGCATGGGTCTGCGCATTACCCCCGATGCCGGCCAGCCCGTCCACTCGAGCGACACCTTCAAGTTGCAGGCCACCAGTGCCGAGACCAACGTGGCCAGCGTCGCCTCTATCCTGGGTATGCCCGTCAAGGTGCTGACCACCTTTGTCAAAGGCAGTCCGTTTGCCCATTTTATCAAGGCCAATCTCAGAAGCCGCGGCATGGACTTCGAAGGTCCCGAAGTGGCTCAGGGAGGTCCCTGGGGCTATCGTCACCAGATCAACATCGCCGACAGCGGCTACGGCTCACGTGGTCCCCGCGTCTGGAACGACCGTGCCGGTGAAGTAGGCCGCACCCTGAATGTCAAGGATTTCGACCTCGACCGCATCTTCGGTCAGGAAGGTGTCCAGATTGTTCATCTCTCCGGTCTGATCGGTGCCCTGTCGCCCGAGACCAGCCGTTTCTGCCTGGAAATCGCCCGTGCTGCCAAGAAATACGGTTCGCTGATCTCCTTCGACCTGAACTACCGTGCTTCTTTCTGGGTAGGCCGTGAAAAAGAGCTGCACGACATCTTCAGCGAAATCGCCAGCCTGTCGGACATCCTCATCGGCAACGAAGAAGACTTCCAGCTCTGCCTCGATATCGAAGGTCCGGAAGCCGGCGGCAAGGACATCGCTGCCAAGATCGAAAGCTTCAAGGAAATGATCAAGCGCGTCAAAGCCGCTTATCCCAATGCTTCTGTTTTCGCCACCACCCTGCGTCAGGTCAACAACACCAACAGCCACAACTGGGGTGCCATCATGCTGGCCGGCGACGAATGGTTTGTCGAGATGCCGAGAGAAATCCACGTGTTGGACCGTATCGGCGGCGGCGACGGCTATGTAGGCGGTATGCTCTATGCCATCCTCAAGGGCTGGGAGCCCGAGAAGTGGATCCAGTTCGGTTGGGCCAGCGGCGCCTTGGCCACCACCTTCCTGACCGACTACGGTCAGCCCGCCGACGAAGACCAGATCTGGAGCATCTACGCCGGCAATGCCCGCGTCAAAAGATAATCCTCCTTTTGGGAATATCGCCACAGCCCGGCCCGCAAGGCCGGGCTGTTTGCTTTCAGTCGGCCCGGCCCATCACCAGCTTGCCGTGCCGGATGCCCTTGATGGCCGTCAAGCGGTCGGACAAAGCCGTCAGGCGATAGGCCTCGCCGGTAATGGTGGCGGTGTGCAGGCAGAAGTTCCGATTCAGGTAATACTGCGAAGAAGACAGGATCAGGTCGCTGTATTGCTGCTGGATGCTTTCTATCTTGGAAGCAATGTCCGTGCGACTGCGGTCGTACATGATGATGATGCTGCCGGCCACCACATGGTTGCACTGCCATTTTTGCTCGGCAATGTTCTTCTCGATCAAAAAACGCAAGGCCTGGGAGCGGTTGCTGAAACCGCTCGACAAGACATATTCGTCCAAAGCCGTGAGGACCTCCTCGTCGAGGGAAACCCCAAATCTTTTCAATGCCATCTCTCTTACTGTTATTTTATCATAAACGAATTTGTCAAACCAATTCTGTGCACTACCTTTGTTCCACGCAAAAGTAACACAAATTATTTAATTCGTAACACGATTTCTCATGAAAAAGTTTTGTATTGCCGTATTGTTGTTGGCAGCCACGACTGTCGGCAGCTTTGCACAAACCGACAGTATCATCCCTTTGAAAGACCAGGTGGTGACCGGTGCCCGCCAGGTGTCTGATATCCGGCATCTTCCCATGACAGTGAGCGTAGTGGGCCGCGACGTGCTCACCGAAAGCGCGCAGCCCTCCATCCTGCCCACCCTGATGCAGGAGATTCCCGGCCTGATGCTTACCAGCCGCGGCATGATGGGCTATGGGGTGAGCACCAACGCGGCCGGCGGCATCAATATGCGCGGTTTGAGCGGCGGCGGAGGGCAGATGATGGTGCTTATCGACGGCCATCCGCAGTACCAGGGCATCTTCGGCCATCCCATTGCCGACAGCTACCAGACCTCCATTGCCGAAAGAGTCGAAGTGCTCCGCGGCCCGGCCTCTGTGCTCTACGGCAGCAACGCCATGGGCGGCGTCATCAACATTGTCACCCGGCAACCGGCCGAGGACGGATCGCACACCTATGTCACGGCCGGCGCCGGTAGCTACGGCACGGTTCAGAGCGAGATCGGACACCAAATAAAACAAGGCAGGTTCTCCGGCACAGCCTCCGCCCTGTACAACCGCACCGACAACCATCGCCCCAACATGGGATTCGAACAATACGGAGGCTACCTGAAAGGCGGGTACGAACTGGGCAGCCACTGGAACCTTTCGGCCGATGCCAACCTCAACCATTTCAATGCCTCGAACCCCGGCCCCCTCAGCAGTCCGCTGTATGATGCCGACCAATGGATCACCCGCGGATTCGCCTCCCTGGCACTCGACAACCACTATGGCAGCAGCACCGGTGCCGTGAGCGTCTATACCAGCTTCGGACAGCACAAGATCGACGACGGCTCCAACGATCAGACCGCTCCCACCGTGCGCTATTTCCGTTCGAAAGATTACCTGGCAGGCGTCTCCCTCTACCAAAGCATGCAGCTGCTGGAAGGCAACCGCCTGACGGCCGGCATCGACTACCAGCACATCTACGGCCATGCCTTCTACATTTCCAAGGCCACGGGAGATGTGATGGATACACCCGCGGCTTCCAAGCAGAGCGGCGAGTCACATCGCAACGAAATCGCCGCCTACGTGGATGTCCGCCAGGACCTGCTCGGCTGGATTACGCTGGATGCCGGCATTCGCGTCGATCACCATTCGGTGGTCGGCACCGAGTGGATTCCCCAGGCCGGTCTGGCATTCCGCCTCATCGAGGACGGCACGCTCAAGGCCATGGCCGGCAAAGGATTCCGCAACCCCACCATGCGTGAAATGTACCTCAATCCCCCATCCACCGAAGACTTGGAGCCGGAACGCACCTTCAACTACGAGCTCTCCTGGAAACAATACCTGCTTGACGACCGCCTGAGCTACGGGGTGAACCTCTATTACGTAAAAGGGGACAACCTGATTGTCACCAACACAGTGATCATGAAGAACGAAAACACGGGTGAAATCGAGAACTACGGTGCCGAATTCGAAGCAGCCTGGCAAGTCAACGACAAGCTGAGCCTGCGTACCAACCACGCTTACCTGCACATGGAGCATCCCGTCATATCCGCTCCCGAATACGCCGGTTTCCTGGGTGCCCGCTACCAGATGAATCCCTTCAGCGTACAGTTGGGACTGCAGTACATCGACAACCTCTACACGGCTGTCGGGGCAACTCCTCAGAAGGAAAGCTACTGCCTGCTCAACGCCACCCTGGGCTATCAGGTGACCAAATTCCTGAAATGCTGGGTCAGGGGAGAGAATTTGCTGGATCAGGATTATCAAATCCTGGCCGGCTACCCCATGCCGGGCGCCAATTTCATGGCCGGCATCATGCTAAGCCTGTAAAGGCACGCACATTGTCCGCCACCTGACGCTCCAGTTCGGGCAGCGGCACGGAAAGCACCGCAGCAGCCTGCTGATAGACCGCAGAGATTTCCGGCATCCGGCCGGGGGTCTCTGCGTCTGTTTCGAGGAGAAGCCTGTCGGGCGGGCAGGCTTTCAACGATTCGCTGTTGAAGCGGGGACCGAAAGAGAGGTAAAAGCCCTGGGCCGTCCACTGCCGGGCCTGTTGGGGCTTACCCCGGAAACCATGGATCATCCAGGCCGGGATGGAAGGGTATTTCCGGCGGCAGGCCAGGATTTC
>JAGDCW010000027.1 GCA_017958305.1 Bacteroidales bacterium
ACACGGTAACCGGCCCCAACGGCAACAGCATCTTTCTTCCCGCCGCTGGAAGATGGATAGATGCCGATATAACGAATGATTTTTATCATAGTGATTGCTTTTATTGGTCTTCTTCGCTATATGCTGGGACGACGACAGCATTTTGTTTAGGTGTAAATAGTAATGAAAATGGATCAAGCATATCGAAAAGTGGAGAAAAAAGGAGCAACCGTTGCTATGGGGGATCTATCCGGCCCGTGTGCCCGTAAATGGCATGTAGAATATCATACAACCATATCATCAACTTTAAAAAAATAGAATTATGAGAACTGAAGATTGTATCAATGTAATCAAGAAACTGAGTGACGTATTTGATTCACACGAGTTTATTAAGTGGTTTATTTGGAAGTATCCAACAGAATATGCTGTGATTCTAATTAAACATAACAATGTGACCAGAGCTCATGCCTCCATGGCCAGATTCTTGAAGTCAAAAGCGAAGAAACTGAATATCATACAAGACGGCACAACAACGAGCAAGGATATTTTCGGCAACGAAGTTGAGAATGCCTGTTGGAGAAAAGAATAGCATTCTTATTATTGGCTGACAGGCGATAAGCGGAGCGTCTGAGGCCGAGGCGGAAGCGTGGCGGCCCGTCATCCTTCGGTTCCGGAAAAGCGGGACAGCCGACAATGCGAAAAAAATCGGCCGGAGATTTGTTTTTTGAAGATAATGACTAACTTTGCAGGCGTATATAGTTATTCGGCAAATATTAAAAACCACGATAATGAAAAAGTTCTTCACTGCACTTGTCAAGCATCTCGGTTCCATCGTCGTCCTGGCCGGTGTCGCCGTGCTGGCCATCGCCCAGTTCAGCAACACGCTCCAGAACACCCATCTTTTCATCGCCGGTGCCCTGTTTATCATCGGTATTGTGGCCGAGGTCATCATCAACAAGAAAGTCATCTGAAATATTTCATTGGGTATTTCACTTTAACAAGGAAGGAAAAACAAATTTTCTTCCTTTTTTTGTCTGTACCGACCACCCCATGTCTATGAAAATTATCCGACGCCTTTTGCCCCTGCTGCTTGCCTGGCTGCTGTGGCTGCCGCTCCCGGCCGCCGACATGCAGATACGGCCCTATGTCACCGCCACGCATTTTGCCAGCGATGACGAGATGCTGCAGGGCAACATCACCTGGATGCTGCAGGATGGTCGGGGCATGGTGTGGATCGGCTCGTTCAACGGCTTGAACAAATACGACGGCTACGAGTGGGAAAAGTTCAAATCTTATCCCGGCCGCAATTCCATTTTGCGTTCCAACCGCATCAACCGTTTCTGGGAAAACTCGCTGGGCGACTTTTATTGCGATGCCGACAGCCGTCTCTACCATTTCGATGTGGACAAAAGGCTGTTCTCCGATATCCAGCAGGTCATCGAAGACAAGTATCACCTGAGCCCACACATCACGAGGGGGTATGCCCTTTCCAACCATCACAGCTACTTGATTGGCGATAGAGGCGAGTGCTTCCGCATCAACGATGAACGCCCCGAAGATGATATCCAGCTCTTGGATTTTCACACATCTCGTTCAGATCTGATTTTTAACGTGTTCCAAGACAGCCATGGCCGTGAATGGATACTCTCCAGCGAGGGCACCTGGTGCAACGGCCTGTCGGAAGTCTTCAGCAAAAGACCTCTTCGTTTCTGGATGGAAAAAGACGATGAAGTCTGGCTCACTTCGGCCGACGGCAGGACACTGGCCATCTGGTCTTATGCCGTCGGCAAAACCGTTTACTACGATTTTATCAATGAAAACGGCTATGTCTATGAACAGCATGTCGTGGGTGACAGTCTGCTGTATGTAGCTTCGGGCGACGGACTCTGGCAGGTGACCGTCAAAACCGGGCAGCCAGATGTCCAACCCACCATGAGCCGACTGACCGGGCTGGTATTCCAACATTTCTACGTCACTCAACGAGGAGTTGTTTGGGGTCTGACCCCTGATATGGACATCTTTCGTGTCGATCCGCAAAAAGACCGGGCGCCGGAAATCAAACAGATCGACCGGCCCGCCGACCATAGCTTCAGCGATTCACGCGTACAGTTCCACGAGGATGCCAACGGGTATTGCTGGATGTTCTGCTTTGACAACAGCGATGTACTCTACTACAACGAATCTTCCGGCCGACTGGAGCGGCCCCTGCTCTCCCACGATATTTCATCGCAAAAAACCTACGGTTTCTTTATTGACCGGCAAGGGGAAGTCTGGTACCGGGGACGCCACCATGTCGATTTGCTGCAGATTCACGACGAGCCCTTCAAATTGTTGGACGGCCCCAGCGACAACGAAGTCCGCAGCCTGCTCGTTGACAGTCGCGAAAGGCTGTGGATCGGCATCAGGGACAAGGGCGTTCTGTGCCTCGACCGCAATTATGTCCCCATCGACAGTTTCATGATAGACGGCACCGCCTACTGTTTTATGGAAGACAGCCATGCAAACCTGTGGATCGGCAGCAAAGAGGGAGGAGTGTACGTGGTGCCCGGAGGCGATTTGGGCAACAAATCCCAAATAAGGAACTATCGGCACAAAGAAAACGACCCCAATTCCCTCAGCTCCGACAATGTCTATCAGATTGTCGAAGACAGCTACGGACAGATTTGGGTCGCCACCTTCGGGGGCGGCATCTGCCTGTTTAAGGACGGCGTTTTCCATCATCAATCCAACCGCCTGGGCTACAGCTCGCAGCTGCCCGAAACAGTGCGCTGCCTGCACGAAGTAAGACCGGGTGTTTTCATGGTGGGGGCCCGCAACGGATTGTTCCTGTTCGACAACCGTTTCGATACACCGGAAAACATCCACATGCTGCATTATACCAAGCAAGCTCACGACCTGAACAGTCTGCCCGACAACGACATCATGAACATCATGGTGACCGAAGACAGCATGATTGTGCTGACCACCAACAGCGGAGGTATCTGCCAGGTGATCACGCCGCTCGACCGACTTCTCAGTGAGCCGCTTCGTTTTGAATCGTTCACCAAGAACGACGGCCTGGCCAGTGATGTAGCCTATGCAGCCCTGGAAGATACCCAAAATTATATATGGGTGGTCAGCGGGCAGGCCCTGTCACGGCTGCAAAGAGGGTTCACCGAGGCCGACCCCACTCGCAAGTCTTCCTCTGTCAGCATTTTCGATGTGACATCCTTTCCCGAAAAGACGTCCTTCTCCGAAGCATTGCCCGTCATGTCAGGCAACCGGCTGATACTGGGCACTATGAACGGCCTTTTCATCGTAGAGACAGACAAGATGCCGTCCAATGTCTATCTACCGCCGCTCATTGTCGAAAACCTGTCGCTAAACGATGCCGAGAGCGATGACAACCGTTCCGCCACCATCCGGTTTACCGCCCTGGACTACCGCGACAAGCGTCATTTGAAATATGCTTACCGACTGGATAATGTGGATCGACAATGGAACATCACCTCCAACACGGCGGTCACCTACGTCAATCTGCCGGTCGGCCGGCACACCTTCCATGTACGTTCGACCAATGCCGACGGACTGTGGATCGACAACGAACAGACGCTGACGCTCTATGTGAAGCCCCGCTTCTTTGAAACCTGGGTCGGCCGTGCTTTGCTGCTGGTTGCTGCCATCATACTCCTGTACACCGTATTCTATTACATCGGTCGTGTCTATCGGCTGCGTCATGCCCTGACCGAGGAACAGGAGAGCACCAACACCAAACTGCGCTTTTTCACCGACATCAGTCACGAGTTGCGCACACCGCTCACACTGATCGACGGCCCGGTGAGCGAAGTGCTCGAAGACCAGACCCTGTCGGATCAGTCGCGCTACTACCTGGAAGTGGTCCAAAAGAACGTGCGCCGGCTGCTCAACCTGGTCAACCAGATCCTCGACTTCCGCAAGCTCCAGAACCACAAAATGACCCTGTTGGTTGAAGAAATCTCCCTCCGCCCCTTCCTGGAAGGCATCATGGAAAACTTCCGCGAATTGGCCCGCGACCACCAAATCGACTTCACCCTCGATTGTGCCGGAGACCTGCCTCCGCTCTGGGCCGACCGCGACAAACTGGAAAAAATCTGCTTCAATCTCCTTTCCAACGCCTTCAAATACACAGACAACGGCAAGGCCATCACACTCAAGGCCGGCACTGCCTCCCATGGCGGCAAAGAAGAAATTGTCATCACGGTGTCCGACCAGGGCAAGGGCATTCGCAAGGAAGACATCGACAAACTCTTCCAGCGCTTTGAGACCATCATGCAGAACAACCTGTTCAAGCCTTCTTCGGGCATCGGCCTGGCCCTGGTCAAACAGCTTGTCGAGCTACACCATGCCCGTATAGAGGTCGAGAGCGAACCGGGTCGTGGCAGCGACTTCATCCTTGTATTCAAGGCAGGGAAACACCATTTCGAGCAGGACCAGAACGTGCAGCTCCGCATAGCAGACAGCCCGCTGCCGCAGGAGACTTTGCCCGAGATGGCCTTGGACGAAGCACAAGCGGAAGAGACCGATTCCGTCAAGGTGCTGGTGGTTGAAGACAACGACGAACTGCGTGATTTCATCTCCAAAATCCTAAGTGCCGACTATCAGGTGTTGACCGCCGCCGACGGCCAGGAAGGGATGACCATCGGCAAACAGCAGTGGCCCGACCTGATCATCACCGACATCATGATGCCGCGCATGGATGGTTTCGAGATGATCCGTCACCTGAAGGAAGACCCCGATCTTTACGCCGTTCCCATCATTGCACTCACGGCCAAGGGAGCCATGGACGACAAGATCCACGGCATCGAGATGGGTGTCGACGACTATGTGCTCAAGCCCTTCAGCTCGGCCTACCTGAAAGCCCGTGTTGCTGCCCTCATCGAGCAGCGCAAACGCCTGCAACGGCATTTCATGGACTTGCTCAGCCAAGGGGGCAACGCACTCACCCGCCGCAGCCTGGAGCCCGAAATGCCCGACATCACCCCGGCCGACGAACTATTTATCCAGGATGTCATGGCCTTTATCGAGAAAAACATCGACAACGCCGAACTCACCATCGACGAGTTTGCCGATGCCATGAAAATGGGGCGTACCGTGTTCTACAACAAGATCAAGTCGACCCTGGGCCTGACGCCCATCGACTTTGTCCAGGAGATGCGTATCAAACGGGCCGTGCAGCTGATGAAAAGCAGCGATTTCACCATTGCCGAAATCGCTTACCAGACCGGTTTCAACGATCCTAAGTATTTCAGCCGCAGCTTCAAGAAACACATGAAGGCCACGCCTTCGGAATACATCAAGAAATTGCAGGCCGACAAAAAATGAAGAGCGCAGCTTCATCAACGAAGCCACGCTCTCTACCAACCTTTATTTACAACTATAAAACTGCTTTCAATACACAAACGCCATTGTTGGCGACAATCTTCGCGATGAAAAAACGCTCGGTCAATTCCCGGCGTACTTTGTTTTCCAATTCAAACTGGCCGACCAGACGTCCTGTCACCGAGTACAGCGAAACCTGGGCCTTGCCGTCGAATCCGCCGGCCACGATAGCGTTGCCGTCATATATGGCATCCAGCCTGTCGGCCGTCTTAGTCTGAATGCCGTCCACGAAAGGGACATTGGAAACAAGGCCCAGCGTACCATACATGTTGACGGCCCGCACGCGGTAATCGGTAGCCTGCGTGCCATCGGCCACAGGGTAGGAAGTCTCGGTCGTGAAGGCTTTGAACGCTCCCTGATAGAGCACTTCGTAGCAAATAGCCTGAGGCTCTTTGGTCCATACGATATTGTTGCCTTCAATGGTCACCTGCGGGGCAGGCAATTCGACGGTGATCTCATAAGGATTCCAGCCGTCACTGCCGCTGAGCACGGTGCGGACAGTCAGGGCGTCGGCCTCTTCCTTGGTCAGGACAGCCTTGGCCGTGCAGGTCTCTTCGGGATTGCTCTCGGTGCCGCCACGCCAGTACCAGGTGTTGCGACCCTGCAGACTGTCAGGATTGCCCTGGTAGTTCATCGTGTTGTATTCGGCAAATACCACAGGCAGACCTCCCATGTGGTTGATCCAGCCGGCCGTTGCAAAAGTGACATCTTTCGACAGCGTGGAATTGATGAACGAGGCTCTGGGATAGTTGTGCCAGGGACGGCCGAAATAATTGTTCGTGCGCATCGTGCCGGGCTTGCTCGACACAATGTCGCAATTGCGGAAGACATAGCCGTATTTCACACCGGCGCCATGTGAGGGAGCCACGATGACCGAACCATTGCGGCACAGGGCGATGGTGCAGCTGTCAAGTACCATGTCGCCCGAGCAATAGATGAAATCGACAGCGCCCTCGATATAGCAACGGCGGGCGTAATGACGGTGCTCGTCACTACCGGTCTGCCAGGTGTCCTGATAGCTCTTCAGCTTGGCATTGAAAATGGTGAAGCGGTCGGCGTAGCTACCCAGGGCCAAAGCCTGCGGGCCAGCCTGGTTGTCGTAGCCCCAGGAATCGATGACCGTCATGTTGTGCAGGTAGAAATTGGGAGCGTTGGCCACCAAGACCGGTCCCTGCCCTTCGGCATCGGCGAAATTGGCATTGTCGCGTTCATGACCGCCATTCGAAGTGATGGAAAACTTCAACACCGTCTTCTCGGGATCTTCACCTACCAGGGAAATATAGGGCTGTGTCTTGCTGGCGCGGACCAGTTCGACATACTCACCGTTCTTGACAAATATCAGCCAGGGCTGGGTGCGGTTTTGAGGAGCGGCTTTGACGGCGGCACGGATGCTGGTGTAGTCGCCACTGCCGTCGGCTGCCACGATGGCATCGAAAACCTTGGCCGCGGGAGCCACCGTGGTGAAAGTGTAGGTACCACCCTTGATGGGCTGCTGGCCGTTCTTGGTCAGATAGGCACCGTCCTTGATGACCAGGGTGTAGGTAGTGGCATAGCGCAACTGGCCGGGCTTGATAATGGCATAGCTGCCGGTAACAGTAGCCTGGGGCAACAACTCCCCGTTCAAAAAGCAACTATCCGAACCATTGATCAATGCTTCATCACTCTGCAGCACAATCTGCGAATTCACCGCCACATTCTGCTGCCCGTTGGTCGGAGCCTTGGGATAGACCGGGACGGCAGCCTCCACTCTCAGGGAAGCTGTCACAGCCATCAGACCGATCAACATCATAGTATAAATACCGAATCTCATACCTTGTTTATTAGATAGCGTACAAAAGTACAGGCAAAACAGATACCCAAAGGTGGACTTTCTTACAAAAAAAGGGGACGGATTATCCGTCCCCTCATTTTTTAGATATCAGGTCGTTTATTTGACCAGAACTTTCTTACCGTTGATGATATAGAGACCCGGCTGGGTAGCTTCCATCACACGACGACCCATCAGATCGAAGATCATTTCCTTGGTCTCAGCCTTCGGAGTGATAATGGCAACGGGTTTGGCTTCGGCAATCAAGAAGATGTTCTTGACATAGACACCATAGACGTCAAAGAAACGGTTGGTGTCGTAGCCGCTGTTGACATCAGGAATCAAACGCACATAAACCAGTTCTTTGTTGGCGGTGTTATCCAGCTTGACATCGTAGTGAGTATAGCCGCCGGTGGTGGCAATCGTATCGGGAGCGCTTTCCCAGCTGCTGCCGTCGTACGAATACTGCACCTTGTAGTTATAGTGACCCATATAGGTACGCTTGATATCGAAACTATACTGGATGTCGCCTTTATAATCCTTGGTGCTGACTGCAGTCTGCCAGTAGAAGCCCTGATCTTTATAATAGGCCGAGCTATCCATCGAATTGTCGGGATTCTTGTATTCCGTACCATCGCCACTGTTCGTGCAGCGCAGCCACGTTACAGCCGACTGAGGATCAGCGTCGCCGCGGATCCAGTAGCCACTGGTCCAGGGAGCATCCGGATAAAGAGTATAGTACAGATCCAGGGTGGGAACAATCGTATCGGAATACTTGTCGCTCAGCCAGTCGGCAGGACGCTGCTGGGTGGCGCTGCTCTTGGTCAGATCGAAGTCCCAACCGCAGATGTAGTCCTTGGCTGCGAATTCGAGCTCGATGGCCAGGTTCTTGTTCATGGTGATCATGAACTCAGGAGCATAGTAGAACTCACCGGCATTGTCACTACCCATGATGAATTCCAGCACCATGTTGGTCTGGGCGGTAACAACCACTTCTTCACCTTCTTCATAGAGGTTGCCGTCACGAGCGGGGCTGACAGCGAACGTGCCACCACCCTTGCAAGTGATTTCCAGCGAATACATATTCATCTTTTCGAAGACAGCCAGGACGGTCTTGTCACCGGTCATTTCGAAAGTATATTCAGCGTCGGTGCTAAGCTGTGTACCAGTGGCATCAACCCACTTGACAAACTTGTAACCGTAGTTCTTGACTGCTTTCAGGGTAACTTGGTTG
>JAGDCW010000160.1 GCA_017958305.1 Bacteroidales bacterium
CATCGTAGTTTGGATTACTCTGTTGATTATTCAGCACATTTTTCCGCAGCCTTGTCGCAGGCAGCCAGCTCCTTGCAGCCATCGGCTTTCTTGTCGCAGCAAGCGGCTTGTTCTTTGCAGCAGTCGGCTTTCTTGTCGCAGCAGGCAGCCTGTTCCTTGCAGCAATCGGCTTTCTTGTCGCAGCAGTCGGCTTGTTCTTTGCAGCAGTCGGCTTTCTTGTCGCAGCAGGCGGCTTGTTCTTTGCAGCAGTCGGCTTTCTTGTCGCAGCAGTCGGCTTGTTCCTTGCAGCAATCGGCTTTCTTGTCGCAGCAGGCCTTCTTGCAGCAAACGCCGAACTCATAGATGCAGACGCTATGGTAGGTCTCACCCGGACGCAAGATCACCGAAGGCCATTCGGGCTTGTTGGGGCTGTCGGGATAATGTTGGGTCTCCAGGCAGATGGCGGCGCGCTGGTTATAGACCACACCGTGCTTGCCCGTGAGCGAACCGTCCAGGAAGTTGCCGGTATAGACCTGCACACCCGGTTCGTTGGTGCGGACCTTCATCGTGCGGCCCGAAGCCGGATCGCAGAGCATGCATGCCAAACCACTCTCGCAGCAGGTGTTGAGCACCCAGTTGTGGTCGTAGCCGTTGCCGTTCTTGAGCTGTTCGAAATCATAGTCGTTGATGCGCTCCCCGATACGGGTCGGCTGGCGGAAATCCATCGGCGTACCTTCGACGCAGGCAATGTCGCCCGTAGTCATGAAGGTGGCATCGACCGGCGTGTAGCCGTCGGCATTGACCATCAACTTGTGATCCAGCACCGACTGGGCCTGGCCCGTCAGGTTGAAATAGGAATGATGCGTCAGGTTGACGATGGTCGGCTTGTCGGTAACAGCCTCATATTCGATGACGATGGCATTGTTGTCGGTAAGCGTGTAGGTGGCCTTGGCTGTGAGCTGGCCGGGGAAACCCATTTCACCGTCGGCGGCCGTATAAGACACCGTCAGGTGCTGGTCGTCCTGCTGCTCAACGTCGAACATGCAGTACTGGAAACCCTTCACACCGCCGTGCAGGCTGTGGGCGCCGTCATTGACCGAAAGCTGGTATTCCACGCCGTCGATGACAATCCTGCCCTGGTTGATGCGGTTGCCGTAGCGACCGATGAATGCACCGAAATCGCTCTTGTTGTTCAGGTAGCCGTCGATGTTGTCGAAGCCCAGGGTTACGTCGGCGAACTTGCCGTCCTTGTCGGGCACGCAGATCGAAACGATGCGGGCACCGAAATTCATCAGGGTCACTTCCATGCCGGCAGCGTTCTTCATAATGTAGAGATCGTTCATTTTGCCGTCGATCTCCTTTTGGAAATCTGCCCGGTTCAATTTGGCCTTGGGGGCGTCGTACTTGGGGCCGCAGGCACTCAGGAGCAATGCCATGGCAGCGACCGTCAATAAAGCACTCTTTTTCATATCCTTATTTTTTAATCGATTATTTGGGTTGTTTGCCGATATAAGCCAGGATGCCGCCGTCCACATACAGGACATGGCCGTTGACGGCGTCCGAGGCGTGGGAAGCCAGGAAAACGGCCGGGCCGCCCAGTTCTTCGGGTTCGAGCCAGCGACCGGCGGGTGTCTTGGCGCAGATGAAGCTGTCGAAAGGATGACGGCTGCCGTCGGCCTGACGCTCACGCAGCGGAGCGGTCTGGGGCGTGGCGATGTAGCCCGGGCCTATGCCGTTGCACTGGATGTTGTATTCGCCGTATTCGGAGCAGATGTTGCGGGTAAGCATCTTCAGACCGCCCTTGGCAGCCGCATAGGCGCTCACCGTCTCACGGCCCAGTTCGGACATCATCGAGCAGATGTTGATGATCTTGCCCTCGCGGCGTTCCATCATCTCGGGCAGCACGGCGCTGGAAACGATGAAAGGACCTACCAGGTCGATATCGATGACCTGCTGGAATTCGGCACGCTTCATTTCGTGCATGGGGATACGCTTGATGATACCGGCGTTGTTGACCAAGATGTCGATCTGGCCCACTTCGGCGTGTATCTTGGACACCAAGGCCTTGACATCGTCTTCCTTGGTCACGTCGCAGACATAGCCCGTCACGTTCTCAATGCCGGCTTCCTTGTAGGAGGCCAGGCCGCGGTTCACCAACTCCTGGTTGATATCGTTGAAGATAAGATGCTTGATGCCGGCGGCATGGAAAGCTTTGGCAATGTTGAAGCCAATACCGTAGGATGCGCCCGTGATCCAGGCATTCTTGCCGGCCAGCGAGAAAATGTTCAGATTGTCCATAATATGCAATGATTATTGGTTGATTATTTCAAATCGGTGATTTTGGAGAAGTCCTGGTCGCCGTAGTCGAGGTTCTCACCACCCATACCCCAGATGAAGGTGTAGTTGTGCGTGGCGGCTGCCGAATGGATCGACCACTCGGGCGAGAGGACGGCCTGGTCGCCTTTCATCCACAGATGGCGGGTCTCCTCCACTTCGCCCATGAAGTGGCAGACGGCGTGCTCCTCGGGCACTTCAAAATAGAAATAGGCTTCCATGCGACGGCTGTGCACATGGGCCGGCATGGTGTTCCAAACGGAACCCGGAGCCAGTTCGGTCATACCCATCTGCAACTGGCAGGTAGGCAACACCTGGCTCACCAGCATACGGTTGATGACACGGTCGTTGCTGCCCTCCAGGCTGCCCAGGTGCATGATGTCGGCCTCGGCCTTGGTCACCTTGCGGTCGGGATAGGTGCAATGGGCCGTCGTACTGTTGAAATAGAACTTGGCAGGGGCTTTCTTGTCGGCACTTTCAAAAACGACATCCTTGTCGCCGCGTCCCAGATAGAGCGCTTCCTTGTAGCCCAGTTCATAGACTTCGTCGCCATGGCGTACCCGGCCGGCACCGCCCACGTTGAAGATGCCCAGCTCGCGGCGGGTTAGGAAGAAATCGGCCTTCAGGGGATCGATGGCCTCCAGTTTCAGTTTTTCCTTGACGGGCATGGCACCGCCCACCACCATGCGGTCGTACATGGAATAGACCATGTTCACCTCGTCGGCGGCAAACACTTTCTCAATCAGGAAATCCTTGCGGATACGGGCTGTGTCGTAAGACTTGGCATCGGCCGGATGGGCCGCGTAGCGCACTTCGTAATTCGTTTTCATAAACTCTTTTTTTTCTTGGGCCGGGACACCGCGGCATCCCGAAGTCAATATTGTAATTACCTGTTTATACCTTCCAAAGATATAGAACTGCAAAAATAGCGGAATTGTCCAATATATCATCATAATTCACCGTATTTTTTCTCTCGGGGCGAAAGACGGGCTGCCTCTAGGAAAAAAGAGGTCCCTTCTATTAAACCTTTTCAGCCCTTCCCTATCAAATGGGCGTTTGAAAGGAAAAAGCAATGTACAAACACCTAACCCTTATGCTGCTGTTCATCGGGCTGGCCATGGGCGCCCACGCAGCCACCACTTACACAGTACAATCGAAAGTTCTTGACAAGCGCACCGAAGGCGGTATCGAGATGAGTACCGTCCGCCTGCTGCAGGCCGCCGACTCAAGTTTGGTCACCGGCACCACCACCGACCAGTACGGAAGTTTCACGCTGAAGAACGTCCCCGCCGGCAATTTCATTCTCGAAGTCAAATACCTGGGTTACAAGGACCATTTCCAGAATATCACCGTCAAGGACCGTTCCCTGATCCTGCGCAACATACTCATCGAAGAGACCACCCAGGACCTGGGGGCCGTCTCGGTGACCGGCATGGCCGCCCAGATGATCGTCAAAGTCGATACGGTCGAATTCAACGCCGCTGCCTTCAAGACGGCCGAAAACGCCGTGGTCGAGGACCTGCTCAAACGTATGCCGGGCTTTGAGGTGAGCAACGGCTCGATCAAAGTCAACGGCGAGACCATCTCCCGCATCAAGGTCGATGGCAAGAAGTTCTTCGACGGCGATATGGAAATGACCACCAAGAACCTCACGGCCGACATGGTCGAAAAGATCCAGGTCATCGACGAGAAATCCGACATGGCCCGGCTCACAGGCTTTGAAGACGACGAAACCGAACGCATTATCAACATCACCTTGAAGAAGAACCGCAAGAAAGGTATCTTCGGCAATGTCAGCGCCGGCGGCGGTGCCGACCTGGACCAGGGCTTGGGCGTGTATGCCAGCAAGGGCTACGACTGGAGCCGCTTCATGGACGACGATGCCCGCTACAACGCCAATGCCTTCCTCAACTTCATGATGGGCGACACCCAGACCACCCTGGTAGCCGGTGCCAACAACACCAACACCGCCCGTAGCGGCCGTGGCCGTGGCATGCAGGGCTGGGGCATGGGCAGCGGTATCACCAACACCCAGAACCTGGGTCTGAACAACAATGCCGCCCTGTCCGACAACCTGCTTGTCGGCGGTGACGCCTCCTACAACCACTCCACCAACGTCAACATGACGGAGAGCAGCCGGGACAACTGGCTGTCGGGCGACACACTGACCAACAACAACCGTTCCAACTCGCTGTCCAACAGTGACAACGGCAACCTGCGCCTGGAGATGGAATGGACCATCGACTCGCTCAACACCTTGATCGTGCAGCCCAACATCAGCTACAGCCACAACACGACCAACAGCACCTCGGAGTACGACTACTACACCAACGGCGACAGCACCAGCTGGGGCGACACCCGCAACACCAACGTCAACGACAACCTGACCTCGCGGCTCAACCTGATCTTCAGCCACAAGTCCAGCAAGCGGGCCGGCCGTACCATCACCGTCAACATGAATGGCAACTACAGCAGCGGTCTGACCGAAGGCACCAACCTCTCGCACAAGTTCACCAACGACACGACCATCCTGCTCGACCAGCACAGCACCAACACCTCCGACAATTACGGCTTCGGTTTCCGTGGATCCTACGTCGAACCGCTGTGGAACCTGAAGAACTTCATCGAGCTGTCGGCCTCGTTCAACTACAATTCGCGCAATTCCGAAAAACTGCAATACGACCAGGACGCCACGGGTGAATATACCGTGCTCGACACCGAATACAGCAACACCTACCGCAACCGGAGCTATTCCGAAGTCATCGAGGCCAATTACCGTTACAACGACGGTGTTCTCAACCTGATGGCCGGTCTGCGCATACAGCCCTCCCAGAACTACAGTCTCACCAACTATAAGGACGGTTCCGATCCCTACAGCATCCATCAGAGTGTGACCAACTTCTCGCCGACCGCGAACATCCGCTACAACCTGGGCGACCGGCGCAACTTCCTGCGCCTCGACTACCGCGGCAACAGCCAGCAGCCCAGCATCACCCAGATGCAGCCGGTCAAGAACAACAGCAACCTGATGAACGAAACAGTCGGTAACGCCACCCTGGTGCCCGCCTACTCGCAGAACCTGCGCTTCAACACCACCAAGTACAATCCCGAAACCTTCTCTTCGTGGAGCGCCTCGCTGTCGGGCAACATGACGCAGAACGCCCTGGTGAGCAACAGTATCTACGACGGTACCGGCAAGCAATACAACCAGACGGTCAACGCCAAGCGCAACCCCTACAGCCTGAACGGCAGCTTCATGTTCAACACGCCGGTCATTCCCAACCGCTTGCATCTGAACACCAACACCTCGCTGGGCTATCAGGAGCGTATCGGTTACACCAGCCGCCTCACCAGCCTCGATCTGGACATCACCAACCTGCCCCTGGGCGACGAAAGCCGCACCAAGAGCTACAACGTCAACGAGAATCTCTCGCTCACGCTCACGCACGATATCTTTGAAATCGGCGCCCGTGGTTCCTTCAGCTACGGCAACACGCACAACCTCCTGAGCAACAACATCCAGGAGACCATGAACTGGTCGGGCAGCGGCAACATCAACATCCATCTGCCCTACAGCATCAACATCGCCACCGATATCAGCTACAGCGACCGAGCCGGTTATGCAGGCTTCGACCAAAGTGAAATCATGTGGAATGCCTCCATCGACAAGACCATCAAGAACAAAGTTACTATCTCGTTGAGTATGACCGATATACTTCGTCAACGACTGAATATCAACCAGAGTATTGGAGACAACTACATCTCTTACAACAAATACAATACACTTCCTTCGTATTTTTTGTTGACAGTTACATATAAAATCGCTAAATTTGCCGGCGGTGCGACACAACCCGAGCAGCCGACCTTCGGCCCTGGTGGATTTCCGGGCGCAGGCATGCAAGGCGGTGGCCGCAGAGGCGGCAGCAACCGTGGTGGCGGCTTCGGAGGAGGCATGCCGATGGGTGGTGGAATGCCCATGGGAATGTAAAGAGAAACGTAGAGTCATTTACAAGGATACATCATCGCCCAGAAACGATGATACCCCGCACTATCTCACGATAGTGTTTATTCAGGTTTAGGTTTTGATAGAGCAGGCACTGTTGGAGAAACAGGGCCTGTTCGCTTTTTACCAGCCTGGCTCACCCGGTTGAGCCTCGCCCACCATTCCAGTCTGTTGCATTTCATTCCAGTCTCATTCCATTCAGCACAGTCATATCCTGCTCCATCTGGCTATATGCTGCTCTACACAGCTATGATCTGCTCTGCCCGGCACCATTCATTCAGGCAGTTCTCCTCCACTGCAGAGAGGCTCGGTCCTTCTCTCATGGGCCGGCGTCACATAACGGGCTGGAAGAAATAAAACTCGGTCCTCCCATGGGCCGGCGTTACATAATAGGCTGGAAGAAATAAAACTCGGTCCTCCTCCCATGGGCCGGCGTCACATAATAGGCTGGAAGGGATAAAAAAAATCCGGAGCCTGAGCTCCGGATTCCATGGATCCTTGTGATGGCCGATGCTGCGATCGGGAGTAAAGTCCGACGTAATGGACGGAATCAGAAACCGCCTCCGCCAAAGCCGCCTCCACCGAAACCGCCTCCGCCGAAGCCACCGCCGCCGAAACCGCCGCCACCGAAGCCACCGCCGCCACCGCGGTTACCGCCACGGCCGCCACCATTGTAACCACCGTTGTTGTTGCTGTTGCCGTTGCTATTGCCGTTGTTATTGTTGGTATTGGTGTTGCCGGCAGGCGTATCGGTTGTCGTTCCCGTAGCAGAATTCGTGGAATTGCCGCCATTGACCGTCGTGCCCGTACCCTGCTGGACAGGAACCGTTGCACCGGATGCGGCAGCCGTGCTGTCAAGGGGCTGGGCGAAGCTGAACGGACCTCTCGGGCCTGTATTGCCACTCCGGTTGGGACGGCCGCCGAAACGACGTACCCGGTAAGTGAGCGATACGAGGAAGTAGGACGTCAGCATGTCAGACTGGGTGTAGGACACCGAGTTGTCACCGATGTTCTGGTTGATGTTCAAGCGCTGGCGCAGGATATCCTGGGCCGTCACCGTCAAGGTGAAACGACGCTTGAAGATGGGCTTGGAAATGCTGGCGTTCCACAGCAGCTCGCTCTTGTCGAAGCCGGCATAACCCTGACGGGCGCTGTAGCTCAGGTCGTTGTCGATATTCAGGTCGTATGGCAGATGCAAGGTGACATTGCCCGAAGCCGACCAGTTGAAGGTCTGACGGTCGATGTTGGTGTTGAGGTTGTTGAGCGTGTTGGAATAGCGTGCCTGGCCGCGCAGTCCCACTTCAATGATGTTGTGGGTCAAGGTGAGCGAGAGGTTCTCCCCGACGCTGTAGTTCTGCGTCAGGCTGCGGTCGCCCAGCATCAGCTTGCCGTCGATGATGTCGTCCGGATCGATGTTCTCCAGGGCCACGTTGCGGCTCGAATAACCGATACGCTCCTGATAGTTGATCGAGGTGTTGGTATTCAGATGCAGACGATTGCGGATGATCGGCCGGTTGTACATGATCGTACCCGACAGGCTGTAGGGTGCCCGGTCGGCATTGACCGTCTGATTATACTGCTTGCCCGAAGCATCGTAGATACTGTTGCTCACCATGGCATCCTTGGTGATGGTGCTGTTCAAAGAGGTGCTGAACGAAGACAGCGTCACCTGGCTCGAATGGTTGTACTGTACGCGCAAGGTGTGGGCGAACGAAGGCAGCAGCGAAGGATTGCCCACCGTCTCGTGCATCAGGTTGGTGTTGTTCTTGACCGGCTGCATCTGGTTGACCGTGGGCTCGGTGTTGCGGCCGCGGTATTCGACACGGATGTAGTTGCGGCGGTCACCCTTCACATTGTAGCGCAGGTTGACCGAAGGCGAATAGTTGAAGACCCTGTTCTCAATGTTGCGTTCCGTACCGTCGCCGTAGGTCGTGTAGCTGAAGGTCTGCGAGGGCTGGGCGCTCATGCCGG
Organism: Bacteroidales bacterium; assembly: GCA_017958305.1. Taxonomy (GTDB): domain Bacteria; phylum Bacteroidota; class Bacteroidia; order Bacteroidales; family UBA1402; genus UBA1757. The sequence goes on from JAGDCW010000160.1 coordinate 8,288, forward strand.
CCGTCAGGTTGATGAAATCACTGCGGTAGTTGTAGTTGAGCGACATGTCCTCCGACATGCTGATGTTGTCGAAATCGTTACTGTACTCGTCGTTGAAGATGTCGTATTCACCCGTTGCCTCGTTCAAGTCGTATTGGTTGCGTTGGGAAGTCCGCTTCGAATAGTTGACCGATCCGTTGAACTCGATCACATTGTTGACATTCCACAAGGGCTCCACAAACGAAACCCTGGCCGAAGCCGAGAGGTTGTTCGAAGTGTTGATGTTCTTCTGGTTGAGCAACAAGGAGGAATCGCCCGGCATATACTTGTTGGAGATGTTGTAGCCCTCCCCTTCGTTGCGGCCGTAGCTACCCCGCAGGTTGAAGGTCATCGTACGGCCACGCTTTTCGATCGAGCGCCGGCTGTAGAGGACATTCAAGCTCGAGTTCAAGTTCTTGGTGTTATTGTTGTTTTGGGAATTACCCCAGCTGGTCGTGTCGCCGTTGGTGTAATATTCATAGGTGCGCTCGCTCACCGTTGAATTGTAGCCGTAGGTGACCTGCGGCTGGATGACCAGAGTGTTGACCTCGTCTATCTGGTAGCGCATCTCGTAACCGAAGTTGCCGTTGTTGCTCACCGAGTTCGACTTGGAATAGGAGGAGTCGGTGCTGTTCACGCCACGCATCCAGCTCTCGCGCTTGGAATAGGTGCGGCCCTGGTTGGTCGAATGGTTGTAGGTGATGTTGCCGCTCAGCTGCAGGGAGTCGTTGAAATACTCCATGTTGTTGTTCAGACCGATGTTCTGCGTGGCAGTGATGCCGCTGCCGCCGCTCCAGCCCCGTCCGCCGCGACCCCGGCTGCTGCGCGAGGTGTTGGTGTTGTTGGCGCCGGCAGTCAAACTGGTCCGGACATTGTTCTTGAAGAAGTTGATCATGCCGTTCAGGTTGTAACGGGCATCGTTGTCGAGGAAATAGTCGAACACATTGTTGTAGTGGACGGCATTGGGATTGTAGTCCTTGCCGTAGTCAGGCCGACGGTAGTCGGAAAAGCCCTTGTCGAAGTCGGCGCCGATGCCGCCGCCCAGGTTGCCGAAGGTACCACGCCGGCGGTCGGGCTTGAGCTGGATGTTGATGATACGGGTCGTGTTGCCGTCTTCAATGCCGGTGAGCTGGGCCATCTCGGACAGTTCGTCGATGACCTGGATCTTATCGACCATGTCGGCCGTGAAGTTCTTGGTGATCATTTCCATGTCGCCGTCGAAGAAACGCTTGCCATCGACACGGATACGGGCGATGGTCTCGCCGTTGACGGTGATGTTGCCGTCAGAGTCGATCTGGAAACCGGGCAGACGCTTGAGCAGGTCCTCGACCACGGCGTCTTCCTGCAGTTTGAAGGCCGAAGCGTTGTACTCGACCGTGTCGCCCTTGACGATCATCTGGGCGGCCGTACCCGACACCTCGACGGCCGACAGCGACTTGATGTCCTCTTCCATGTAGGTGTTCTTCAGAATCAGCGAACGGTTCTTCACCTCGATGTTCTGAAACACGGTTTTATAGCCAAGGTATTTGTATTCGAGAATATATTTTCCCTTCTCCACCCGGGAAAAAGAATAACGGCCGGCGAAATCAGTCACCGAACCGTTGATGAAAGCCGAGTCCTGGGCCCGGAGCATACGCACCGTGGCCATTTCCACAGCTCCTTCGTTGTCTTTGTCGAGCACCTTTCCCTGCACAGAGTATTGTGCTGACACAGAAGCAATTGTCAACACAAAAGAGCACAAGGTACAAAAAAATTTGTTCATTCTGTCAGTAATTAGTTCAATCTCCTCACTGCCTCAGGCGGGACGTCTCCCCTCCATGAAGCATCAAAAACGTTTGTTTGACAGAAAAAACGGAAAATGGTTTAACAGGCCGCTTTCTTAAAAATGATAAAGATTTCAGACCCTCGGACCCAACTCCACCACCTCGAGATTGCCGATGTTCCCGGCATCGAGTTGGAGGCGCATCAGCGTACGTACCTGATGGAAGCCCTGGATGCCTGCCGCCCCGGGATTCACACAGAGCATCTGGCGCTGCCGGTCGTACATGACCCGGGCGATGTGGGAATGCCCGCAAACGAACAACTGGGGATGGAACTGGTTCATGGCTGCCAGGATACGCGGATCGTAGTGGCCGGGATAACCGCCGATATGGGTCAGCAGCACTCCCACCTGTTCCAATTCGAAATAGAGCGTGGGACCGAAGGAATAGCGGATGGGATAGCCGTCGCAGTTGCCATGGACCCCCCGCAGGGGCTTGATGCGTGCCAGACCGTCGGCGATGTCCTGCGAGCCGAAATCGCCGGCATGCCAGATTTCGTCGCAGTCGGAGAAATACTTGACATACTTTTCATCCCAGTAGGAATGCGTATCGGAGATGATGCCTATCTTTTTCATGATCAGTCAATGGACGAACGAATGCGCCAATGCGCAGGATAGAGGTTGTTGGCACGGTTGCCCAGTTGGCGCACAAAGCCCAGGGGCAAGCCTCCATGGGTCACCACCGTCAGTCCCTTGGGGGCCGTGGCGGGCAAAACCAGGGCCTCGCGGCGCAAAAAGCGCAGCGCCTGTTCCCGGTCGAGCTCGTGGCAAGGCAACTGTGAACGGTCCAGGGCTGTCGAAAGGGCCAGGGCCGTATCGGGAACCAGGTCCCTACCCTTCAGCTCTCCCAAGGGGATGCCGGCCATGAGCATGGGGATCCGGTTCTTGGCCAGAAGCCGGACCATGTCGGCGATAAGCGGGGAGGCGGCGGAAAAAGAGCAGTCTGGCAAGATAATGGGCGTGTAGTCGCCAGGTTGCTGCAGCCATGACAGCGCCCCGGTCACACAACCGGGGATGGCCGGCCGCTGTTCGCGGCGACGGTCGCGGACCGGATCAATACGGCTGCGCGCAGCCTCCTTGTCTTCGTTTTTTTGCAGCAAGGCCATGAACAAGCCCTCTCCCCGACTCCGATGGAAGAAGAAACGACGGATGGAAATCTCCCGGGCCCCCAGCGTCTGGGCTATCCAGCGCACATTATCCTCGTTTTCGGCCCGGTTGAAGGTGCAGGTGCTGTAGATGAGGATGCCGCCGGGGCGCAAGGCCGGCCAGGCCGACTGCAGGATGCGGCGCTGCCGCTGCTGGCAGGCAGTCACTGCCTCCGGGCTCCAATCGCGCAGGGCATCGGCCTCCTTGCGGAACATACCCTCGCCCGAACAAGGCACATCGGTGAGCATCAAATCGAAAGCCCCGCCGGGAAAGGCGGTCGAAGGGAAAAGCGCCCCGATGGCGGCCGGATCGGCCTGGGTGACGATGGTGCCGGGATGTCCCCATTTGGCCAGGTTCTCGGCCAATACATTGGCCCGTTGGCGTTGTATTTCATTGGCTACCAGAATGCTGCCATTAGGCAAGGCATCCAGCAGGAGGGTGGATTTGCCGCCCGGGGCGGCGCACAAATCGAGCGCAGTGAGCGGAGCGTCTGCCTCGAGATAGCCGAAAGCCTCCTGCAGCACCGTCCACAAGTACATCGAAGAGGCTTCCTGCACGTAGTAGGCACCGGCATGGAAGGCCGGATCGAAGGTAAATGAAGGACGTTCCGACAGGTAGCGTCCGTAAGGGCACCAGGGCACCCGGTCCGTGGAGGGAGCCGGCAAGAGCGCCTCTTCCTGCCCTGCCCGGGTTTTGGCAGGATTGATCCGCACACTCACGGGGGAAGGTTCCGATAAAGCCTGAAAAAAAGCTTCGGATTCCTCTCCCAGTATATCCTGCATCTGCCCGACAAAGGCGGCAGGAAGACTTTGAGCGTTCAAAACCATGATGAAGCAGGCGCAGTGAGGGCCTTGAGGCCCGGTGTCAAAAGAATCAGGCTTTGAGAATGTAAGCGGCGATCCAGTCGCCCACTTCGCGGGTGCCGTAATGGGCACCGCCGGCGGCGATGTCTTCCGTGACATATCCGGCCTCCATCGAGGCGGCCACGGCCTTTCTCACCAGCGCGCCCTCTTCTTTCAAATCGAAGGCGTATTCCAGCATCAAGGCCACGCTCAGGATTGTAGCCAGCGGATTGGCGATGTTCTTGCCGGCAGCCTGCGGCCAGGAGCCGTGGATGGGTTCGAAAACCGACGTATGCTCACCGATCGAAGCCGAAGGCAGCATGCCCAGCGAACCGGTGATGACCGAAGCCTCGTCGGTGAGGATGTCGCCGAACATGTTCTCGGTGACCATCACGTCGAAACTGCCCGGCCACTGGATCAGGCGCATGGCGGCATTGTCCACGAACATGAACTCGGTCTCGACCTCGTGAAACTCCTTGGCGATTTCCTTGGAAACTTCGCGCCCCAGACGGGAGGTGGCCAGCACGTTGGCCTTGTCCACGACAGTCAGTTTGCGACGGCGTTTCATGGCGTACTGGAAGGCCAGGCGGACGATGCGCTCGATCTCCATGCGGGAATAGACACAGGTGTCGTAGGCGGTGTCGCCGTTCTCGCTACGTCCCTGGGGCCGGCCGAAATAAAGGCCGCCCGTGAGTTCGCGGATGCACATCAGGTCGGTCCCTTCGACCAGTTCGCGACGCAGCGGCGACTTATCGATGAGCGAAGCGAAAGTGTTGACCGGACGGATGTTGGCAAACAGGCCCAGACGCTTGCGCATGGCCAGCAGACCCTGTTCGGGACGCACTTTCAGGCCGGGGTTGTTGTCGAACTTGGGATCGCCCACGGCACCGAACAGCACGGCGTCACTGTCCATGCAGAGCCGATGGGTGGCCTCGGGATAGGGGTCGCCCACCTGGTCGATGGCGGCAGCGCCGCAGATGGCATATTCATACGTCAGTTCGTGTCCGAACTTCTGACAGACGGCTTTCAGGGCCTTCATGCCCTGCTCCACGATCTCGGGGCCGATGCCGTCGCCCGGCAGCACTGCAATTTTCATCTTCATAGACGCTAGTATGGTTACATGTTCTCAATCTTGTTCAACATCTTCACCGTCGCCTTGATGGCCGCCTCGATCTGGTCGGCGTCGAAGCCGCTGGTCTTGAACTCGGTGCCGGCGTAGTTCCAGTGGATGATGGTCTGTACAAAGGCGTCGGTACGTCCTCCCGGCGGGATGGACACCGAATAGTTGGTCAGCATGGGCAGCGGCCGGCCCAGTTTGGTGTAGATGTCCCTCAGGGCACGGACAAAAGCGTCGTACTGGCCGTCGCCATAGGCATGGCCTTCATAGACCTTGCCGTCTATCTCGAGTTTCAGGGCCGCCAGCGGATGCATGCCGCGTGTCAGGCTGGTCGAGTAATTGACAATGTGGATGCGCTGCTCGCCGACCTCCTGGTGCAGCACGTCGTTGATGATATAGGGCAGGTCTTCCTGTGTGACCTGCTCTTTTTTGCTGCCCAGTTCGTTGATGCGCTGGGTCACCTTGCGCATCGACTCCTCGTCCAGGTCGATACCCATGGCCGCCAGATTCATCCTCACATTGGCCCGGCCGCTGTTCTTGCCCAGGGCATATTCCCTGACACGGCCGAAACGTTCGGGCAAGAGTTCGTTGTAATAAAGCTGGTCCTTGTTGTCGCCGTCGGCGTGGACACCGGCGCATTGTGTGAAGACATTCTCGCCCACGATGGGCATGTTTTGCGGGATATGGATGCCGCTGTGGATTTCCACCAGGCGGCTCACCCGGTTGATTTTGCCCTCGTTCAAACCAGTGTCGATATGCAACTGGTCGCGCAACACGGCCAGCACACTGCTCAGAGGTGCGTTTCCGGCCCGTTCGCCCAGCCCGTTCACCGTCACATGGATGCCGTCCATATCGGCCTTGACGGCGGCAAAGACATTGGCCACGGCCAAGTCATAGTCGTTGTGGGCATGGAAATCGAAATGCACGCCGGGATATCTCATGCGCATCTGCCGGCAATAGTCGAATGTGGTCTCCGGATTGAGGATGCCCAGCGTGTCGGGCAGCATCACCCGGCGTACGGGCATGGCGACCAGGTTGTCCACGAGCTGGAAGACATACTCGGGCGAATGCTTCATACCGTTGCTCCAGTCTTCCAGGTAAACATTCACCGTCAATCCCTGGGAAACGGCATAGTCAATTGTCCTTACGATATCAATGATATGCTCTTCGGGCGTTTTCTTGAGCTGGGAAGTGACATGCTTCAGGCTGCCCTTGCACAGCAGATTCATCACCCGGCAACCGCTTTTGACGATCCAGTCGGCCGAGACCGTGCCGTCGACAAAGCCCAGCACCTCGAGCCGGTCCAGGCAGTTGGCCCGCTGGGCCAGTTCGGCAATGCGCCGGAGGTTCCGGAGTTCTTCCTCCGACACTTTCGCCGAGGCCAACTCAATGCGTTTGAGGCCGATATCGTTGATCAGCGCCTGGACGATGCTCAGTTTTTCCTGGCCGGAAAAAGAGACGCCCGCCGTCTGCTCCCCATCGCGAAGAGTAGTGTCAAGTATTTCTACCATTGCCGTTCGTATGCTTCTATCTTGTCCTTGTTGGCCAAGAGGTAATCGATGTCGTCGAGGCCGTTCATCAGACAGTTCTTTTTGAATTCATTGATCTCGAAATGCTCGCAGCGGCCGGTCCGGTTGTTGCAGACCGTCTGCGCCGGCAGATCGACCGTCACGGTGGTGGCGGGATCCTGCCTGAGACTTTCGAACAGTTCGGCCGAGAACTCCGGGCTCACCACCAAGGGCAGGATGCCGTTGTTCAAGGCATTGTTGCGGAAGATGTCGGCAAAGAAGGTGCTGACGACCACCCGGAAACCGTAGCCGGCCACCGCCCAGGCGGCGTGTTCACGGCTGCTGCCGCTGCCGAAGTTCTTGCCGGCCACCAGGATGGAGCCTTTGTAAACGCCCTGGTTCAGCACGAAATCGGGATTGAGGTTTCCGTCCTTGTCGTAACGCCAGTCGCGGAACAGGTTGTCGCCGAAACCCTGGCGCGTGGTAGCCTTCAGGAAACGGGCCGGGATGATCTGGTCGGTGTCTATGTTGTCCAAAGGCAGGGGAACACAGGTCGATGTCAATATGGTAAGCTTTTCTTTCATACTCCTTGAAATGATGATTATTTCGTCAGGCCTGCCCCATGGTGCGGGGATCGGTGATCCGTCCGGTGACGGCCGCCGCGGCGGCTACCAGCGGGCTGGCCAAAAGGGTGCGTGCGCCCGGTCCCTGACGTCCCTCGAAATTGCGGTTGGAAGTCGAGACGGCATACTTGCCGGCCGGCACCTTGTCCTCGTTCATGGCCAGACAGGCCGAGCAGCCCGGCTGACGCAGTTCGAAACCGGCGTCCTCGAGCACACGGTCGATGCCTTCGGCCTTGAGTTGTCCATAGACTTTCCAACTGCCGGGCACCAACCAGGCAGTGACGTTGTCGGCCTTGCGATGTCCCTTGACAAATGCGGCGAAAGCGCGGAAGTCCTCCACCCGGCCGTTGGTGCAGCTGCCCAGGAATACATAGTCGACGGGATGGCCCACGATCTGCTGGCCGGCTTGGAAGCCCATATATTCCAAGGCTTTCCCGAAAGAGGCACGTCCGGCCTCGGGAATGCTTTCCAGCGGGGGAATGCGGTCGTTGATACCCATGCCCATGCCGGGATTGGTGCCATAGGTGATCCAAGGCTCGATGTCCTCGGCCCGGTAACGGATTTCCTTGTCGAAGACGGCATCCTCGTCGGAATACAGGGTCTTCCACCATGCCATGGCCTTTTCCAGCTCGGCACCCTTGGGGGCATAGGGTTTGTCCTTGAGGTAGTCGAAGGTGGTCTGGTCGGGGGCGATCATGCCGCCACGGGCGCCCATTTCGATGGAAAGGTTGCACACGGTCAGACGCTCCTCCATCGACAGGGCGCGGATGGCCTCACCGGCATACTCCACAAAATAGCCCGTGGCACCGCCGGTGGTCATCTGTGAGATGATGTACAGGGCGATGTCCTTGGCCGTCACGCCCGCCTTGAGGCGGCCATCGACCGAAATGCGCATCAATTTGGGCTTGCGCTGCATCAGGCACTGGGTGGCCAAGGTCATCTCCACCTCGCTCGTACCGATACCGAAGGCGATGCAGCCCATGGCCCCGTGGGTCGAAGTGTGCGAGTCGCCGCAGACCACCGTCATGCCGGGCAGGGTCAGGCCGTTCTCCGGGCCCACCACATGGATGATGCCGTTTTGGGGATGCATCATGCCGAAATAGCTCAGGCCGAAATCGCGGGCGTTGCGCTCGAGTGTCTCCACCTGGTTGCGCGAAACCGGATCCACGATGGGCTGGTCCTGCCGGAGCGTGGGAATGTTGTGATCGGGCATACAGAAGATCTTTTCCGGACGGAAAGGCCTCAGGCCGCGTTCACGGAGACCGGCGAAAGCCTGCGGGCTGGTCACCTCGTGGCAGTAGAGCCGGTCGATATACAGCTGGGACGTGCCGTCGGCCAAGGTATCGACCAGGTGACGTTCCCAGATTTTCTCAAACAATGTCTTGCTCATGGTGTGATATGGATAGCGAGCTTTTAGTCAACGAATTTGTTCACGGCATCGACAAAGGCCTCGACCGAGGCGGCGATGATGTCGGTGTTGGCCGAGAAACCATAGTACATGTTGCCCTTGTACTCCACTTGCATGTGCACCTTGCCCACGTCGTCCGAGCCCTTGTTGATGGCCTGGATGAGGAATTCCTGGATGGTCATGGTGCGGTGGATGATGTTCTTGACCGCCTTGATGGCCGCATCGACCGGGCCGTTGCCCGAAGCGGCAGCCTCGAACGACTCGCCGGCGATGAGCAGGCGGACGGCAGCCACCGACTGGACATTCACGCCCGAAGTCACCTGCAGGTAATCGAGTTTGATGCGATGCGATTCCGTGCGGTCCTTGCCCACGAGCAGCAACAGGTCGTCGTCGTTGATGTCCTTCTTGCGGTCGGCCAGGTTGAGGAAGGCTTCGTAGGCCTTGTCGAGCGACTCTTCGGTCAGGGTCACGCCCAGTGTGCGCAGCCGGTGCTTCAGGGCGGCACGGCCGCTGCGGGCGGTCAAAACGATGGAGTTGTCGTCCAGGCCGATATCCTTGGGATCGATGATTTCATAGTTTTCACGGTGCTTGAGCACGCCGTCCTGGTGGATACCCGAGGAATGGGCGAAAGCATTGCGGCCCACGATGGCCTTGTTGGGCTGCACGGGCATGTTCATCAAGCTGGATACCAAGCCGCTGATGGAATGGATGCGGGTGGTATTGATGTTGGTCTGGATGCCGCATTCCTTATGGCTCTTGAAAATCATGGCGATTTCCTCGAGCGAGGTGTTGCCGGCCCTTTCGCCGATACCGTTGATGGTCACCTCCACCTGACGGGCGCCGTTGAGCACACCCTGCACGGTGTTGGCCGTGGCCATGCCCAGGTCGTTGTGGCAATGGGTCGAGATGATGGCCTTGTCGATGCCGTTGACGTGCTCCATCAGGTACTTGATCTTGGCGCCGAACTCGTCGGGCAGGCAGTAACCGGTCGTGTCGGGAATGTTAACCACCGTGGCGCCGGCCTTGATGACGGCCTCCACCACGCGGGCCAGATAGGCGTTGTCGGTGCGGCCGGCGTCCTCACAATAGAACTCGACATCCTCGACATACTTCTTGGCATATTTGGTGGCGGCGATGGCACGCTCCAGGATCTCTTCCTGATTGGACTTGAATTTGTAGCGGATATGGTATTCCGAGGTGCCGATACCCGTGTGGATGCGTTTGCGCTTGGCGTATTTGAGGGCTTCGGCGGCCACGTCGATGTCCTTCTCCACCGAACGGGTCAAGGCGCAGATCACCGGCCAGGTCACGGCCTTGGAAATGCCTACGACGCTGTTGAAGTCGCCCGGGCTGGAAATCGGGAAGCCGGCTTCGATGATGTCCACACCCAAATCTTCAAGAGCCTTGGCCACTTGAATCTTCTCCACTGTGTTCAACTGACAACCCGGGACCTGTTCGCCGTCCCTGAGGGTTGTGTCGAAAAAAAACAATTTGTTGTCTGCCATATATTACATAAAAAAGCCTTCCCCGCCGAAGTGAGAAAGGCTGTATTCAACATTGATCTTGTCCTTGGTTCTTTGCCGAACTTATGCACACACTCTCACTTCCTGTTCGCCAGATAGGCCCAGCAGGCTAATTCGGATCGTCAAGCTGTGCAGTCGTACGAAATTCATGGTCTTCCTTTGTTTTTGCTAAGACGGCGCAAATTTCAGACAAAAAATTTTTTTCTCCAAAAGAATCGCCGAAAAAAAACGCTTCGTCAAGGATTTTGGTAAAGGTCGGCCGTGCGGGCCCTTCCCCACGACTTCCAAGTGGGCAGCGAGGGATCGTCCACCAGTGCGTCCACCTGGCAGGGGATGCCCTGTATGACATTCCTCTCCAGAAAGGTTTTCTCCAACTCCCATGCCATGTCCATATAGGCCGCCACATCGTGGCCCAGCCCCTCGAAACGCCAAATGCTGTAGTTGCAACCCTTCTTCTCCAGTTCCGAAGCGATGTGGTCGCTGCCCCAGATGCCCCGGCGCATCAGGCCGAAATGCTTGTAAGCCACCATTTTGTCGGCTGTACCATGCAGCAGCAGGATGGGACAGGTTGCCTGGGAGAACTTGGGGGCGCCGTGCTTGCCGATGATGCCGCCCGCAAAACTCATCACCCCCTTGAAGGCAAAGCCCTCGGGCAGGCCCTCCAGGCGTCCCTGATCGATGGCATGGGCGCTGGCCAGCGAGATAATGGCCCCCGCCGAACTGCCTGAGACAACCAGGTTATCGACCGGGACACTTAATTCGGGATGCGCCGCCAGAAACGACACAGCCGAGAAGACATCCTCCACGCCTATCTGCTGCGAATAGAGGAAGCGGTCGAGCGCCTTGTTGGCCCCCAGGAGTCCCTTGCCCATCCGATAGCCCTTCATGCCCAGACGGTAGTCGATGGCCACCACCGTATAACCCTCGGCCGTAAGCCGGGCAAACCAGCGTCTGGCCGTGCCGTCACTGCGTTTTCCCGACACAAAGCCACCGCCGAAGACAAACATCACAGCCGGCTTGGCCACTCCATCCAATGTCGTCACCGAGCCGGAGTCGGGCCGGAAGATATCCAGATAGAGCGCCATGGTGTCTCGCTGGGCAAACCGGTAGGTTTCCTGCGACCAGCCCCTGCCCGTCGCGCACAGGCACAGGCAGATGATGGGCAAAACCCGGCAAGCGCCCTTGCACAGGAAGCGGCGCAGCCTGCTTTTCATCAATTCATTTTTCATCACACCTTACATTAGTCAACTGCGAAAGTACATTTTTTCTCTCACATACGAAATCATTGTTGTACCTTTGCCTACGTTTTCAGAAAAGAAAAACATGAACTACCTGAACACCCTTTTTCTGCAACCCGGCATCACCCAATCGCTGCTGGTGCTGGTGCTGACCATCTCGGCCGGCATCTTCCTGGCGGAAAAAGTCAGGATCAAAACCTTCTC
>JAGDCW010000161.1 GCA_017958305.1 Bacteroidales bacterium
ACCAACTATACCGATGCTTTGAAGTAAAATCCTCATCATCCGATTGCTATGAAAAAATATGCTATCCTGCTGGGTCTTGCAGCCATGCTGCTGTGGGCCTGCGGCAACGAAAAATACGGCCCGGAGGCTGTCCAGGTGACCCGCCTCACTTGCGAACAGCGCGTCAACCCCATCGGCGTGGGTGCCGAAACGCCGCGCCTCAGCTGGCAGCTGCAGAGCGACAAACAAGGAGTCTGTCAGACGGCCTACCGCCTGCTGGTGGCTTCTTCCAAGGAAAAACTTGCCGCCGGCGAGGCCGATGTCTGGGATTCGGGCAAGGTCTCCAGCGACCAGTCGCTGCTGGTGCCTTACGGCGGGCAGGCTTTGCTGGCCAATACCTATTATTATTGGAAAGTGCAGGTCTGGACCAATGTGACGGCTTCCTGCAGCGAGAGTGAGCCGGCCCTGTGGATGACGGCCCTCAAGACCGAGAAGGACTGGCGCTCGAGCCAGTGGATCGGCCTGGATGCCGCCATGCCCTGGGACGACGAGACATCGCACGCTCGTCTGTCGGCCCGCTACCTGAGAACGGATTTCTTCTCGCGGGGCGAAGTGGAGCAGGCCACGGTGCACATCGCCGGGGTGGGTCTCTACGAACTCTGGATCAACGGACAGCGCATCGGCGACCAGGTGATGGCCCCCATGCCTTCGGAATATCGCAAGCACATCATGTACAACAGCTTCGATGTGACCGAGCAGATCCAAAACGGCGGCAATGCCGTGGGTGTGATCCTGGGCAACGGCCGCTACTATGCCATGCGTCAGCACTACAAACCCTACAAGTGGACCCAGTACGGCTATCCCAAGATGCGCCTGGTGATGGAAATCCGCTACCGCGACGGCCGCACGCAGTCGGTGGTGAGCAACACCTCCTGGCGCCTCAATGCCGACGGCCCCATCATCTCCAACAACGAGTTCGACGGCGAGGAATACGATGCCCGCAAGGAATTCGAGGGTTGGAGCGAGCCGGGCTTTGCCGGTGCCCGCCAGTGGCGTCCGGCCGAACGGGTCAGTGTGCCGGCCGCTGTGCTGGTGGCCCAGCCCGCCGAGCCGATGAGGGTGGTGCAGACTTTGCAGCCCCAATCGATCAAGCAGCTCAACGCGCGTACCTATATCATGGATATGGGACAGAATATGACCGGTTGGATCCGCCTGAAGGTCAAGGGTGAGAAGGGTCGTACCGTCACCCTGCGCTTTGCCGAGGCCTTGCTTGAGGACGGCAGTCTCAGCATGGCCAACCTGCGCGATGCCAAGGTGACCGACAAATACACGCTCAAGGGTGATCCCCAGGGCGAAGAGTGGGCTCCCCGCTTCGTGACCCACGGTTTCCAGTTTGTCGAGATCACCGATTGGCCCGGCGAGCCCAAGCTGGAGGACTTTGTCGGTGAATTCGTCTGCGACGATATGGAGGCCACCGGCCGCTTCGTCTGTTCGTCGGAGGTGCTCAACGCCACGGTGCGCAACGCCTGGTGGAGCATCCGCGGCAACTACAAGGGCATGCCCGTCGACTGCCCGCAGCGCAACGAGCGCCAGCCTTGGCTGGGCGACCGCACGATGGGCTCCTACGGCGAGAGCTTCCTGTTCAACAACGCCTGCTTCTACGGCAAGTGGATGCAGGATATCGAGGATGCCCAGCGCTGGGACGGTGCCATCCCCGATGTGGCTCCGGCCTTCTGGAACTATTATTCCGACGACATCACCTGGCCGGCTGCCTATTTCTTCACCTGCGACATGTTGTACCGCCAATTTGGCGACCTGGCCCCGATGGCGCGCCATTTCAGTTCGATGAAACTGTTCATGGACTACATGCGCACTTACTACTATCAGCCTTCGACCGGCCTGATGACGGCCGACAAATACGGCGACTGGTGCATGCCCACCGAGAAGCCCGAGATCATCCATTCTTCGGCGCCCGACCGCATCACCGACGGCCATCTCATCGCCACGGCCTATTTCTACGGCCTGTACCGGCAGATGGTCCGCTATGCTTCGCTGCTTGACCGCCAGGCCGACGTGGCCGGCTACAGCGTGTATGCCGACAGCCTCAAGACAGCCTTCCACCGCAATTTCTACGACAAGGAAAGCGGCGGCTACAGCAACAACACGGTGACGGCCAATCTGCTGGCCCTGGCCTACGGCCTGGTTCCGGACGATTGCAAGGCCGGTGTCGTGGAACAGATCCGCAGCAAGATCATGGATGTTTACGGAGGCACCATGGCCTCGGGCATCATCGGCAACCAGTGGCTGTTCCGCCAGCTCAGGGCCCAGGGCCTCAACGAGGTGGCCTGGCTGCTGGCCACCACCACCAAGTATCCGAGCTTCGGCTACATGGTGGCCCAGGGCGCCACTTCCATCTGGGAGCTCTGGAACGGCGACACGGCCGCTCCCAGCATGAACTCGCGCAACCACGTCATGCAGCTGGGCGACCTGCTCATCTGGTGCTTCGAAGACCTGGCCGGCATCAAGAATGCCGCCAACGGACAGGCGTTCAAAAAGCTGGTCATGCGGCCCGACTTCGGCCTCGAGACACTCGACTGCGTGGATGCTTCCTATGAGACGCCCTATGGTCTGGTCAAGAGCTTCTGGATGAAGCAGGACGGGCAGCTTGTCTGGCAGATCGCAGTGCCGGCCAACGCTTCGGCCCTGGTGTGCCTGCCTTATGCCAAAAAGCGGACCGATATCGAGGGCGAGGGTGCCAAATATCGTGGCACCAAGGGTGACGACCACCTGTGGGAAATTGGATCAGGTAACTATCAATTCACTATAGACTTATGAGAAGAACAGCATTATTTCTGACATGTGTGCTGGTGGGCACGCTGCTGCTGACGGCCCAGAACAAGGGCATGGTCAACACCTACAACAGCCAGCACGCCAGGATATGGAACGCCGACGTCACCTCGGTGGCCTGGACCGACGGCTTCTGGGGCGACCGTTTCGAAGTGTGCAGAGACACGATGGTGCTCAACATGTGGCACATCATGGACAATCCCGACCTCTGCCATGCCTATCGCAACCTGGAAATCGCCGCCGGCGAGGCCCAGGGCGACCACCATGGTCCCGCCTTCCACGACGGTGACTTCTTCAAGTGGTTCGAGAGCATGGCCGCCGTCTATGCCGTGACCAGGGATCCGGCCCTGGACAAGCTGATGGACAAGATCATTGCCACCATCGCCAAGGCCCAGCGCGAGGACGGCTACATGCACACCCAGGTCATCATCCCCGAGCGCAACCGTCGCAAGGCGGCCACCGACAACCGCGGCCTGGTGGGAACGGCCACCGGAACGGCCGAGGGTGGGGCCTTCAACAACCGGCTGAATTTCGAGACCTACAACCACGGCCATCTGATGATGGCTGCCTGTGTCCACTACCGGGCCACGGGCAAGCGCACGCTGCTCGATGTCGCCATCAAGGCCACCGATTTCCTGTACAACTTCTACAAGACCGCCTCGGCCGAACTGGCCCGCAACGCCATCTGCCCCTCCCATTACATGGGGGTGGTCGAGATGTACCGCGCCACGGGCGATCCCCGTTACCTGGAGCTGGCCAAGAACCTGATCGACATCCGCGGCATGGTCAAGAACGGTACGGACGACAACCAGGACCGTGTGCCTTTCCGTGACCAGATGAACGCCATGGGCCACGCCGTGCGGGCCAACTACCTCTATGCCGGGGTGGCCGACGTCTATGCCGAGACCGGCGACGAGAGCCTGATGCGCTGTCTGGAGTCGATCTGGGCCGACATCGTCAACCACAAGATGTACATCACGGGCGGCTGCGGTGCGCTCTACGACGGCACCTCGCCCGACGGCACCTGCTACACGCCCGATTCCATCCAGAAGGTGCACCAGTCCTACGGCCGGGCCTTCCAGCTGCCCAACTCGACAGCCCACAACGAGACCTGCGCCAACATCGGCAACCTGCTGTTCAACTGGCGTATGTTCCAGATCAGCGGCGACGGCAAATACAACGACATTGTGGAGCGCGTCCTCTACAACAGCCTCCTGTCGGGCATCAGCTTGGATGGTACCAAGTATTTCTACACCAATCCCTTGCGTCTTTCCGACAAGTTCCCCTACGTGCTGCGTTGGCCCAAGGAGCGTACGCCCTACATCAGCTGCTTCTGCTGCCCGCCCAACACGGTGCGCACCATCTGCGAAGCCCAGAACTATGCCTACGGACTCTCCGAGGAGGGTGTATGGTGCAACTTGTACGGTGGCAGCAGCCTCAACACCAAGCTCAAGGACGGTTCGGCGGTCCAGCTGAGCCAAAAATCGGCCTATCCCTGGGACGGCGACATTGCCATCACCGTTGTGAAGGCTCCGCGCAAGAAAGAGATGTCGATGTTCCTGCACATTCCGGCCTGGTGCGACCACTACACGGTCGAGGTGAACGGCCAGCCCGTCAGCGTCACGGCCGACAAGGGCTATGCCTGCGTGCGCCGCGTCTGGAAAAAGAACGACGTGCTGCGTCTGAGCCTGGAGATGAAGGCCAAGCTCATCGAATCCAACCCCCTGCTCGAGGAGACTCGCAACCAGGTGGCTGTGATGCGCGGCCCGGTGGTCTATTGCCTGGAATCGACCGACCTCGACGGCCTGGACATCGACAAGGTGGTGATCCCGGCTTCGGCCAGCTTCCAGCCCGAGATGATCGAGATCGACGGTGCTCCGATGGCCGCCCTCACGGGCGAGGTGCTCTACCTCTCCGACGACGAGTGGCAGGATACGCTCTACCGCGAAGTGCGCCAGGGCGAGCGCAAGATCCGCGTCCGGCTGATCCCCTATTATGCCTTCGGCAACCGCGGCCACAGTGAGATGACCGTCTGGATGCCTTTGAACAGATAGTTTGAAAA
>JAGDCW010000162.1 GCA_017958305.1 Bacteroidales bacterium
ATGGACGACTCCCCGATAACAAGGGCCGGACGGTCAATTTCAAGAACACCATTATCATCATGACCTCCAACCTGGGTTCCAACCTCATCCAGGAACGTTTCGAGAAGATGAACGAGAACAATCGCGAGGAGGTGATGCAGCAGACGCAGCAGGAAATCTTCGAGATGCTCAAGCGGACCATCCGTCCTGAGTTCCTGAACCGTATCGACGAGATCATCATGTTCAGCCCGCTCAGCCAGGACAACATCCGCGAAATCGTCCGCTTGCAGATAGAGCGGCTGGCCGGCCAGCTCAAAGAGCAAGGCCTGCAGCTCAAGGCCAGCGAGCGCGCCGTCGATTACCTGGCCGATGCCGGTTACGACCCGCAGTTCGGTGCCCGTCCTGTCAAACGGTTAATACAAAGGGAAATCCTCAATCAATTGTCAAAAGCCCTGTTGTCGGGCCAGATTGAGAAAGGCCAGGACATCACCATCGATGTCGAGAAAGGCAATATCGTCTTCAGACACTAATCTGCCAGCAGGGCGGCCTCCGCTTGATGGACCCTGTCGAAGCCAAACCCTTCGGCCAGGGTCTTCATGCGTTCTGCCACAGCCTCGTTGCAAAGGTTGCCGATACTGCCTTCGTGGGTGTGGCACACCCGGCGGTCGGTCTTGAAGCGGCCCGCCTCGATTTCCAGGCCGACCTCGCGATAGGCATCACGGAAGGGCACACCCTGCAATACCCGCTTGTTCACTTCTTCAACGCTGAACAGATAGAGATACTTGTCGTCGTCGAGGATATGCTCGTTCACTTTAAGATGCGACAGCATTACGGCCGTCATGTCCAGGCAGTCGCAAAGTTCGTCGAAAGCCGGCAGGAACAGCTCCTTGATGGTCTGGTAATCGCGGAAATAGCCCGACGGCAGGTTCTGGACAATCGCCGAAATGTCGTTCGGCAGCGATTGCAGTCGGTTGCACTTGGCCCGGGTCAGTTCGAAGACATCGGGATTCTTTTTGTGAGGCATGATGCTCGAACCTGTGGTGAATTCGGCCGGCAAAGTGATGAAGCCGAAATTCTGCGAATTGAACAGGCAGGCGTCGAAGGCCAGTTTGGAAAGCGTGCCGGCTATGGAAGCCAGGGCGAAAGCCACGCTGCGCTCCATCTTGCCACGGCCCATCTGCGCATAGACCACGTTGTAGTTCATATCGTCGAAGCCAAGCAGCTGGGTGGTGAGGCGGCGGTTCAGGGGGAAGGACGAGCCGTAGCCGGCAGCCGAACCCAGGGGGTTGCGGTTGCAGATGCGGTAGGCAGCCTGCAGCAGCTGCACATCGTCGGCCAGCGACTCGGCATAGGCGCCGAACCACAAACCGAAGGACGAGGGCATGGCAATCTGCAGATGCGTGTAGCCGGGCATGAGCACGGCCTTGTATTTTTCGCTTTGGGCCTGCAGCACCTCGAAGAGGTTCTGCACCGAATGCAACACTTTTTCGATCCGGGCACGGGTAAAGAGACGCAAGTCGAGCAGCACCTGGTCGTTGCGCGAACGTCCGCTGTGGATTTTCTTGCCCAGGTCGCCCAGACTGCGCGTCAACTGCAGTTCGACCTGTGAATGGACATCCTCCACCCCTTCTTCGATGCCGAACTCTCCGGCCTGGATCTGGGCATAGACACCGCGCAACCCCTGGAGCAGGGCGGGCAATTTGTCCTCTTCGATCAGGCCGATGGTGGCCAGCATCCGGACATGGGCCATCGAACCCAGCACATCATAGGGAGCCAGGTACATGTCCATTTCCGGGTCCCGGCCGACAGTAAAGCGTTCGATGTCCTTGTCGACAATCGTGTTCTTCTGCCAAAGTTTGTTCATAGCGCACATTTTTAATAAGACCAGGCCGCCAGCCCGTCGGCCAGCTTTTCCAGGCCGTCCTGCAGGGGTTTTGCCAGCATGCCCTGGAGCAGGAAGGGCAGGTCGGCCCGCAGGGTGAGTTTCAGATAGCTGCTGGAGGGATCCTTTTCCTTGAGCTGTATCCAAAAGGTGAAAGGCACCGGCGACTGCTCGGTCTCCAGTTTGATGGTCTTGTGGGGGTCACGTTCGACGACACGCAGGCGGATCTGTCCCACACCGGCCATGTTGACCTTGAAGCTGACCGTGTCGCGATCATAGCTCAGGTCGCTCACTTTGTCCGACGGAATCAGGCCCTCGACCCGCTCCAGATGACTCAGGTCGGACAAGGTGTCGAAGACAGCCTTCCGGGGCGAGGCGATCGATTTGACTTGGCTGACGAAATCTGTCATGAAGGCTGAGGGTTAGTCGGCGTGCCAGGCAGCCGGATCCTGGCGCCACTCGCGCAGGGTTGCCATGTCGCCGTCGGTGATGTAATGGATTTCAAGGGCAGCCTCCAGGATGCTCTCGTAGTTGCAGAGCGTGGTGAGCTCGACGCCGGCCTCGCGGAATTTTTCCGTGGCCACAGGAAAACTGTAGGTGAAGGAAGCCAGCATGCCCAACACCTGGGCACCGGCCTGGCGCAGGGCTTCGACGGCTTTCAGACTGCTGGAGCCGGTCGATACGAGGTCTTCGACGACCACCACCTTGGCGCCGGGTTGCAAGTCGCCTTCGACCGTATTGCCCAGTCCGTGGTCCTTGGGAGAAGAACGGACATAGACAAAGGGCAGATGCAGTTCCTCGGCCACCAGGGCTCCCTGGGCGATGGCACCCGTGGCCACGCCGGCGATGGCGGTGGCATCGGGATATTTTTCCAACACCAGTCGGGAAAGCTCCAGTTTGACAAAACTGCGCAGCTCGGGGAAGGAAAGGGTCTTGCGGTTGTCGCAATAGATGGGCGATTTCCAGCCGCTGGCCCAGGTGAAGGGCTGGGCGGGCTGTAATTTCACCGCCTTGATGTCAAGCATCTTTTCGGCAAAAATTCTCTCAACAGTCTTCATATTATCTCCGTATATCGAAACACAAAGGTAATTATATCACGTCACTCTCACAACACGTCAGGCCAAAGCAAGGGCAAAAAAACTGAGCCGCCCGCAACCGGCTTCCCGCAGACTCCGGGCCGAGGCGAGCATCGTGGCCCCTGTGGTCATCACATCGTCCACCA
Organism: Bacteroidales bacterium; assembly: GCA_017958305.1. Taxonomy (GTDB): domain Bacteria; phylum Bacteroidota; class Bacteroidia; order Bacteroidales; family UBA1402; genus UBA1757. The sequence continues at coordinate 3,084 of JAGDCW010000162.1, forward strand.
ACAGCACATGCCGGTCGCAGAGCAAATCGGGGCGGAGGGCCACAAAGACATCCCGCATGTTGAGCTGCCGTTCCCAAAGGCTTTTGCGTGTCTGGGTAAGGGTCTCCCGCCTGCGGGCGAGCGCCTCTGTCTCGACCGGCAGGCCGGAGCACTCGCCCAAGGCCCGGGCAATGAGTTCGCTCTGGTTGTAACCGCGCTGTCGCAAGCGGTTCGCATGCAGGGGGACAGGCACAATCAAGTCCATTTCATCGAAAAAACTCCGATCCGACAGCTCCCGTCCGGCCAGAGTCGCGAGGTAGGTGGCCAGCCTCTTGTCGCCATGGTATTTGAATTGTTCGAAAAGGAGTTGTATCGAAGATTCCTTCATGTAATGGAACGCGGCATAGGCCTTGTCGAATGGCAGTCGGTCGGCCAGCCGGTCGCAAGCCCCGTTATGGCGGAAGTCCTCAAAACGGGTACGGGGCAAGTGATAGCGGCACGCCGTGCACAGGCAGGCCTCTTCGTCTGTCAGCAAGGAGCCGCAGACCGGGCACAAGGGCGGATAGATCAAATCCAGGAGTCGTCCGAGGAAGGCAGGCATTGGCGGGTGATTTCAGGTTCAAAACCCCGGCTGTAGGCAAAGCGCAGCAGACGGGCCGACAACTCGGCCGGCGACGAGGCGCGCAGGCTGCGCTGCTTGGCAGCGAGCAGGATTTGGAGTGTTTTTCGGTATTCATCTTCCGGGATGGTCGCCAAAGCCTCCCGTATGACAGAGTCGGCGACTTTCTTCAGGCGCAGGGCCTGGCGGATCTTCAAGCGGCCCCAGCGGGCAAAACGCAGCTGGTCGCGGGCATAGGCCCGGGCATAGCGGGCCTCGTCCAGGTAGCCTTCCTCCTGCAGACGGGCCAGCAGGCGGTCGGTCTGCTCCGGGCTCAGGGCGAAAGGGGCCAGCTTGGCCACAACCTCGCTGTGGCAATGCTCAGATCGGGAGCACAGGGCGGCCGCCCGGTTCAAAGCCTGTGCGTAATTGTCTTCCTCGCTGGTCCGGGCGGCCGGCCACACGGCCCGGATCATCCGGTCGCGGCCGGAGATGTCGCGACGCAGTTCCACCGGATCGTAGCCTGCCCCGGCAAACAAGTCGCGGGTGTCAGGCCCCAGGGCGGCATTGATTTCGACATAGAGGGCACCTCCCGGCGACAAGGCACGCCGGCCCAACTCGGCCAAGGCACGGTAAAAGACCAGCGCATCGCCGTCGGGCACGAACAGGGCCAGTTCCGATTCGTAGTCGAGCACGTGGCGGGCCATTTGGGCGGCTTCCGAGCGGCAGACATAGGGCGGATTGCTCACGATCAGTTCGTATTTTTTTTTGAGCCGGGCGGCCGGGACTTGCAACAGATCCACTTGGTGGAACTCCACTTTCACCCCCATTTTATCGGCATTTTCCCGGGCCAGCGCCAGTGCCTCGGGCAGGATGTCCCAAGCTTCGACGCGCATCTGTCTGAGCCGGCCGGCCAAGGTGACGGCCAGGCAGCCGCTGCCTGTGCCGGCGTCCAGCAGACGGCCCCGGCGGAAAGGCTCCTGCTTGACGATCCACTCGGCCAGTTCTTCGGTTTCGGGACGGGGTATCAACACCGGGGCGCGCACCGTGAAATCGTGCCCGTAGAACTCGCAGCTGCCCAGGATGTACTGGATGGGCTCGCCGGCTTGCAGGCGTTGCAGGGCCTCCGGCCAATCCAAAGTTTGCGCAGTCGGCGAAAAACCTTTATCTTTGGCGTTGATATGGCGGTCGAGCATGCGGTACATGACTCTGATCTCATCGACAGAGTACTCGCCTTGCAGGGTCTCCTCCATTTTCCGAAGAAATGTTTCCATAACATCTTTTTAAGACAACAAAAATAATGAGCTCCGAGCAGACCACCAACAGGGAAGCGCAGTTTTTTATGCAACGCTGTCTGCAACTGGCCGCCAACGGCCTTGCGACAACAGCTCCCAATCCCATGGTGGGAGCCGTCGTCGTGCATGAGGGCCGCATCATCGGCGAAGGCTGGCACCGACAGGCGGGTCTGCCCCATGCCGAGCCCCAGGCCATTGCCTCGGTCAAGTGCCAGGAACTGCTGCCCGAGTCAACACTCTACGTCTCGCTCGAACCCTGCGCCCACTACGGCAAGACCCCGCCTTGCGCCGATTTGATCGTCGAAAAACGGATCCCCCGCGTGGTGATCGGTTGCCTGGACCCCTTCCCCGCTGTGAGCGGCAAAGGCCTGCAAAGGTTGCAGCAAGCCGGCATCGAGACCGTGGTAGGGGTCGAAGAGCAAGCCTGCCGGTGGCTCAACCGGCGCTTCTTCCGCTATCACCTGAGCCACCGCCCCTACATCGTCCTGAAATGGGCGCAAAGCCAAGACGGCTTCATCGACCGCCCACGCCAGGACGAAAGCCAAGGCCCGGCCATCTTTTCCACTCCCTTCACCGCCATGGCGGTCCATCAATTGCGGACACAATGCGACGCCGTCATGGTGGGCACCCGCACAGCCCTGATGGACAACCCGGCCCTCACCTGTCGCCTGTGGCCCGCTCAGCGACAGCCGCTGCGCATCGTCCTCGACCGGGAGGCCGCCCTGCCTGCCCGGCTGAAGGTCTTCGACGACAGCTGCCCCACCCTGGTCTTCAACGAAAAGCTCGACCGTCGGCAGGGCAACACCGAGTGGATACCCCTTTACCGGCTGGAAGACATTCTCGACGAACTCTACCGCCGTCAGGTGCAGACCCTGCTCGTCGAAGGCGGCAGCCATCTGCACCAATCCTTCATCGACCACGGCCTCTGGGACGAAATCCGCGTCGAGACCTCGCCCGAGAGCCTGGGCCACGGCCATCCCGCCGCCCGCCTGCCTCGCGAAGTCAACGACGGCAAGTGCCTCAAGCACATCTGGCAGCCTACCGACAACGCCAACACCGTCACCACATTTTTCAGAAAACCGGTGTCAGAATAATTGCTATCTTCGCGGCGGTAATTGGAAAGTGAGTGGAAGATGGAACTGATCAGCAGTTGGCAGAATCCGAAAATCAAGCAGCTGGTGCGTTTGCAGGCCAAAGCCCGCGAACGGCGCGAGCAGCAGCTTGTCGTGGTCGAAGGCGCCCGCGAAATCACCATAGCGCTCAATAACGGCTATGTGCCCGAGCAACTGTTTGTTTGTGAGGAAGTGTATGCCAAGAGCGATTACCAGGACCTGTTGCCGCGCCTGTCCGAATCGCGCTGTGTGGGCCTGACCAGGGCGGTGTTCGAAAAGCTGGCCTATCGCGAAGGCTCCGACGGGGTGCTGGCCTTGCTTCGCCCCAAATCGCACCGCCTGGACGACCTGAAGCTATCCGCGAATCCTTTCCTGATAGTGCTGGAGGCCGTCGAAAAACCCGGCAACCTCGGGGCCATCCTGCGTACAGCCGATGCCGCCCGGGCCGATGCCGTCATCGTGTGCGACCCATTGACCGACATTTACAACCCCAATGTGGTACGTTCCAGCATCGGTTGTCTGTTTTCGGTGCCTGTGGCCGTCTGCTCGTCGCAGGAGGCGTTGACATGGATGCACGAAAGGGGTATCAAGGCTTATGCGGCCGAACTGCAAGCCGCCTCATGGTATCATCATCAGGATTTCCGGCAGCCTTCGGCCGTGGTGATGGGCACCGAAGCCGACGGTTTGAGCGCCTTCTGGCTACAAAATGCCGACGCCCGCATCAAGATACCCATGCGCGGGCTCATCGACTCGCTCAATGTCTCGGTCTCGACGGCCATACTCACCTTCGAGGCCATGCGTCAGCGCGATTTCAAATAGACTTATACCAGGTTGACCTGGCTGGCGGAGATTTTCTTACGGGTGAAAATCGAAGCCATTTCCTCGAACTTGCGGGATGCCTCGGTGGTCAGGTAGCGTGTCTGGCCGCCACGGCTGCAACGGCTCTCGATCTGGGGATGCCGATGGAGGTAATCGGCCAGGCTGGCGGCCACCAGCGGGCCCTGGGTGATGATGTTGAGTCCCGGGGGCGTATGTTGTTTGATCTTGGGCAGCAGCAGGGGATAATGGGTGCAACCCAGGATGAGGGTGTCGATCTGCGGGTCGCAGGTGAAAAGCCGGTCGAGGTATTGGGCTACGAAAAAGTCGGCTCCGGGCGAGTTGTGTTCGCCGCATTCCACCAGCGGCACCCACATGGGGCAGGCCAGGGAGGTGAGCTGGATCTCGGGGTGGAACTTGCTGATCTCGATGGCGTAGGAACCCGACTGAACGGTGCCTTGCGTGCCGAGCAAACCGACATGGCCCGTGCGGGTGATGTCGCCCACCGCTTCGACCGTGGGCCTGAGAATGCCCAATACACGGCTGTCGGGCGCCAGGCGGGGCAGGTCGTTCTGTTGGATGCTGCGCAGGGCTTTGGCCGAGGCCGTGTTACAGGCTAAAATGACAAGGGGGCAGCCGCTGCCCAACAGGTAGCGCACTGCCTCCAAGGTGTATTCGTAAACGACGTTGAACGAACGGTTGCCGTAGGGCGTCCGGGCGTTATCTCCCAGATAGAGATAATCGTAACCGGGCAGCTGGCGCTGGAATTCCTCCAGGATGGTCAGCCCCCCGTAGCCCGAGTCGAAAACGCCGATGGGTCCCAATTTATTTCAGTCCGAGTTTGGTTCGTATGGCTGCGGTGACATCCTTGCATTTCGACGGCGAATAGTACATCAGCGTACTGGGCGTGGAAATGTCGAAGATATAGACCAGACCCTGCTCATCGCCGACTGCTTTGACGGCGGCCACCAGTTTCTCGTTGATGGGCTGGATGAGTTCCTGCTCCTTCTTGTTGAGGTCTTCCTGCGAAGACTGGTAGAAGGCCTGGATGCGCTGTTCCAGTTCCTGGATTTCGGTCATGCGGCGGACGCGGATGGATTCGGGCAGACTGTCGCGCTGGGCCACGAAATCGGAGCCTTTCTTCTGGTATTCGGTACGCAGCATGAGCAGCTCGTCTTCGAGCGTCTTGGCCAGCTGGTCGAGTTTCTTGATGGCTTCCTGGGTCTCGGGCATGGACTGGAAGACCTCGTTTCTGTTGAAGTAACCGAATTCCTGTGCAAAGGCCATCATCGGCAGCAGCAGGCACAGAGTCAATACAATTTTCTTGAACATGGTTTTATGAGTTGTTAGTTAGACATAATTATCAATATCCCAATTTTTTGAGTACGGCATCGCTGATGTCGATCGAGGGCGAGGCATAGACAATGTTCACGCCCGAGGCCCGGTCGAGGATGAGCACGTAGCCCTTCTCTTCGGACAATTCCTTGACGGCATTGTAGATCTCGTCCTGGATGGGCGAGAGCAGGCTTTCGCGTTTTTTGTAGAGTTCGCCTTCCGAGCCGAAATATTTGCGGTTCAGGTCGGCAGCCTCCTTTTCCTTGGCAAGGATTTCTTTTTCCTTGGTCTTCTTCATCTCGTCGGAGAGATAGACCATTTCGGCCTGGTACTGGGTGAACAGGTCCTTGGCCTGCTTGGTGAGGGCATCCACCTCGGCCTGCCATTTCTTGGAGACTTGGTTCAACTGGTCGTTGGCCATTTCGTAAGCGGGAATACGCGAGAAGATGTATTCCATATCGATAAGAGCATACTTCTGTGCGAAACCGATGATCGAGCTGCAAATGATGCAAGCGGTCAATAACATGATTTTTTTCATAGCTGTCTTATTTAGGGGTTAGAATTCTTGTCCGAGTACAAAGTGGAACTCTCCGCCGTGGTGCTTGCCCGTGTCGCCGCTTACCTTGTCGAAGCCGTAGGCCCAGTCCACACCCAACAGGCCGAGCATGGGCAGGAAGACGCGGACACCGACGCCGGCCGAGCGTTTCAGCTGGAAGGGCGAGTAGTCGCGCAGGTTGTTCCATAGATTACCTCCCTCGACAAAAGCGGTGGCGTAGATGGTGGTGCTGCCCTCCATCACCAAGGGATAGCGCAGCTCCAGTCCCATGCGTTCGTAGAGATAGCCCACGCCCAGGTCGCCGTTGCCATAGCCCCTGAGGGCGACGATGTCGTAGGCATAGGTACTCGAATAGCCCGTCATGCCGTCACCGCCCATGTAGAAGGCGCCGAAGGGAGTCTTTTTATATTTGTTGTACGAATCCAGCAGTCCGATGTCGAAGCGGGTGGCCAGCACCAGCTTGCGGTTCGACGACAGCGAGGTGTAGGTACGGCTGTTGAACCGCATCTTGTAGCTCTCCTGCCAAAGCATCAGCTCTTCGCTGGTCATCTGGGCATAGTCTTCTTCGGTGTGGCCGTCGAAGAGCGAATAGGGCGGAGCCAGGCTCAGCGACAGGGAGAAGGTGGATCCCTGGTGGGGATAGAGCGGGTTGTCGATGGAGTTGCGGCTCAGCGTCACGCCCAGGTGGAAGTCGTTGCTCTTGCCGTTGCTGATGACGAACCAGGGCCAGTCGCGCAGCAGATACTGCTGGAAGGCCAGTTCGGTATAGAGCTGGAAATAGTCGTCGGGCCAGGTCAGGCGCTGGGCGATACCCGCCGATCCGCCCCAGAGTTTGATGAACTTGTTGGGGTCGGCCTCCATCTCGTAGTAGTTGGTGTAGTCGTAACCGCCCATGCCGTAGTAGCTGTAGTAGTTCATGTAGTTGTTGTACATGTTGCGGTAGTAGCGGTCGCTGACGCCCGTCTGGTAGGAATAGAAGACTCCCAGCTGGAGCGAGTTGGGCCGCTTGCCGCCCAGCCAAGGCTCGGTAAACGAGAAGCTGTACGACTGGTAGTAGCGTCCGTTGGTGCGTCCTGTCAAGGTGAGCGTCTCGCCGTCGCCCTGAGGCAGCAGATGCTTGTAGGAGCCCATGTTGAGCAGGTTGCGGACGGAGAAGTTGGTGAATTTGAAGCTGATGGAACCAATGACACCCGTCGAACCGTAACCCAGGGAGAATTCCACCTGGTCGTTGGCCTTGGGATTGAGGCTCAGATCGATGTCCACCGTGCCGTCTTCGTAGTTGGGGATGGGGTTGATACCCATGTTTTCGGCGTCGAAATGGCCGGTCTGGACGATTTCACGGGCCGAACGCATCAGGGCTGTCTTGTTGAACAGCTGGCCGGGCTTGATGTAGAGCTCGCGGCGGATGACATGCTCGTAGAGCCGGTCGTTACCGCTGATCTCGATGCGCGAGATGGTGGCCTGTTTGCCTTCATAGACCCTCATTTCCAGATCGATCGAGTCGCCATCGGCTCCGACCTCGACGGGTTCGACATGGAAAAACAGGTAGCCGTTGTCCATGTAGAGGTTGGCCACCGCCTCGTCTTCGTCGGTGTTGAGGCGCTTGTCGAGCCGTTTCTGGTTGTAGATGTCGCCTTTTTCTATTTGCAGCACCTCGTTGAGGAAATCGCTGCTATAGACCGTATTGCCGACCCACGTGATGTCGCGGATGAAATACTGGCGCCCTTCATCGACTTTCAGATAGACGTTGACATGGTTGTTGTCGAAGCGATAGACCGAGTCTTCGAGGATGATGGCGTCGCGGTAGCCGTATTCGTTGTATTTCTGGATGAGCGAAAACTTGTCCTCGGCGAAATCCTTGTCCACGAACTTCTTGGTGCGGAACAGGTTGATGAGCCGGCCTTTCTGGTTGGTCTTCTTCATGATGCGGTCCACGCGGCTGTCGGTGAAGGCATCGTTGCCCTCGATAATGAGCTGGTTGACCTTCACCTTGTCGTGCTTGTCGACGTTGATATCGACGATGACCTGGTTTTCCTGTCCGTGGTCGTCGCGTTGTACCACCGACACTTCGGCGTTCTTGAAGCCCTTGTCGTCGTAGTATTTCTTGATGAGCGTCTCGGCGCGGCTGACGATGTTGGGGGTGATCTGGTTGCCCACGACCATGTTGAGCCGGGCTTCGAGGTCTTCCCGTTCACCTTTTTTCATGCCGTTGTAGTTGACGGCCGAGATGCGCGGGCGCGGTGACAGTTTGAAGCGCAACCATATCTGGTCGCCTTCGATTTTGTCGGCCAGGATCTGGACATCGGAAAACAACCCGTGTCGCCAAAAGCGTTTGAGGGCATCGGTGATGTCGTCGCCCGGCACACGGATGCGCTGACCGACCGACAGGCCGGAGATGCCTATCAGGACATAGTCTTCGTAGTTGTCGATTCCTTCCACGGCAATCTCGGCGATGGTGTATTCGCGGGGCGAGGAATAGTAGATCTGCGGACTGGTCTGCGCCCAGGCCGTCAGACAGCACCATGCCATCAACAAAAGACCGATATGTCGTTTACTCAGTTGCATTGTCTTTGATTTGTTCACTGGTCTTGCCAAAACGCCTTTCGCGCTTCTGGTAGTCGGCGATGGCCTCGTAGAAGGCCTCTTCGCGGAATTCCGGCCAAGGCGTGGCGGTGAAGTACAACTCCGAATAGGCCGCCTGCCACAGCAGATAGTTGCTGATGCGCTGTTCGCCACCGGTGCGGATGAGCAGGTCGGGATCGGGGATGCCGGCCGTGGCAAGCCGTGAGGCGAACACCGTTTCGTCGATGTCTTCGGGACGGATTTTCCCGTCGCGGGCATCGCGGGCCAACAACGCGGCGGCACGGGCGATCTCCCAGCGCGAGGAATAGCTCAGCGCCAGGCAGACGGTGAGCGAACGGCCGCCGGAGGTGCGACGGACAAAGTCCTCGACCCGTGCCTTGATGTCGGGGTCGAGCCGGTCCAGGTCGCCGGCAACCACGCAGCGGATGTCGTTGGCAATGAGTTTTTCCGTTTCCTCGTCGATGGCTTTGACCATCAATTGCATCAGTGCCTTGACCTCCTGCTGGGGACGGCCGAAGTTTTCTGTGGAGAATGTATAGAGGGTGAGATAGGAAATGCCGATGGTGCGGGCCGTCTCGATGATGCTCCTGACGGACTCCACCCCTTCGGCATGGCCGAAGACGCGCTGCTTGCCCTGCTTTTTGGCCCAACGGCCGTTGCCGTCCATCACGATGGCGATGTGACGCGGCAGGCGGTTCATGTCTATCTGTTCTCTAAAGCTCACTTTCTCGCTTATTCCTTGTAACAACTCGATCCTATGAAGAAGAAGTCGTAAGTGATAAAAATCTTGACGGTGGTGTAGCCGTCCTTGTTTTTGTTCCAGTCGCTGCGGGCAATCCAGGGATCGTCCAGCTGCCAGTCTCCTCCCTGGCCGGAATAGTCCAGGCGGTCGGTGAAACTGAACCGATGGGAAACCTCCAGTCCGATGTTCAGGCGACAGGGCAGCTTGTACTTCAGGCCGATGCCCAGGGGCAGGCTGCCGCTGACGCGCACTTTGTCGGACTCATAGCCTGTCAGACCGAGACCTGCCGCCACATAGGGCGACCAATGGCTCGAACCGGGCAGGTAGTCCGGAGCGCCGAACTCGTAAAAGTTGAATTCCATCTGCAGGCTGCCGTCCACGAGCCAACGCCGGAAGCTCATCTCCACCCCGTTGGGGTAGCTGGTGCTCCGGCCCGCTGTGGAGCCGGCAATCTGAGCCAGGCCGAGATCTGCCTTGAGGGCAAACCGGCGGTTCAGGTTGTAGCGGTACAAGGCGGAACCCGCAGGGCGGGGATTGGCCAGGAAGGTGGTGTTGGCATCCCCGATATACGAGGCAACACCGCCCGCCGCACCGATTTCCATGCGATAACCTTGTGCACAGACAGCCATGCTGCAGCCAGTCAGCAACAAACAAAGAAATAAGCGTTGAATCTTCATCACTCGATATAAACGCATAAATCCTTGTTTCATTTTGTCGGCAAGCATTTTTTTCAAATAACGCCTTCTATTCATTAGACGCACAACGACCCTGTTTGTGGCGCCGTTTTGCTTTTTTTAGAAAAGCGCCTGATTCAGATATGCTTCCCAGACAGTTGCCGTGGCTGTACCGGATTTTCCGCCGAAGATCCGGATATAATTGTCTTCCACCAGAATACGGTGGCCGTAAATACCTTCCGTGATGGCCAGGAACTGCTGCTTGTCGGGCGCTGCCTCCCAATCCAGTCCATGGTTCTTGGACAAGTAGAGTTTTGTGTCGGTGGCCCCGTCGCGCTCGCCGCCCCAGAGATAGAGCCGGTCGTTGTAATAGAAGATGGCGGCCTGGTCGCGTTGACAGATTTTGTCGGCGTGCTCGGCCAGTCGGGCCCAATAGAGTCCGTCCATGGTGGACCACAGCCCCGTGGCGTAGTCGCCGTCGGCCGTCAATCCTCCGGTCAGGAGGCTGAAGGCCACCCCTGTGACTGTCTGGCTCTGTGCCAAGGCAAAGCCCTCGCGGGGGAAGCTGTCGGGCACTGTGTCGCCCTGGGTCCAACTGCCTTCGAAGCGTGCGAAGCGGGGTTTGCCGTCGTCACCGGCCACGATGCCGATGAGCGCATCCCCGGTGAGATGCTTGCGTCCGCCCAACGGCCCGAACAGGGCGACGACCTGCCCTGTGGCGCCCACGGCTGTCCACGAAGCGGCGTCAGCGCTCCAAAAAAGCGTCCCGGCCGTATTGGCCAGGTAGAAAGTGTCGCGCAGGCTGCAAAGCGTTTCCACCGACAACTGTCCGCTGAGGCCCGTGGGATCCGGCTGTGCGGTCCAGGTGACGGCATCGGTCGACGACCAGGCTTTCACGCTGCCGTCGGTCTGGGCAAAGAAACCGAGCCATCCACCAGCCGTGCGCAGCACCATCTGCCGTCCTTCCTCGGCGGGGTAGCCGTGGCTGACGGCCTTGACCTGCATGGAGTCGGGGTCGAGCTGATGGACATTGACATAGACCTGGTAGGTGGCGGTGTATTTCTTGTCGGAAGAGACATTGACCAGCGTCACCGGGCTGTGGCTCCAGTCGAGGCAGGATTTGCCGTTCCATTCCTGGTCGTTGATCAAAATTTTCGAGGAACTGACGGCTGTCAGCTTGGGAAACATCGAATCGACTTTGGACCGGTAAGGGAAGGAATCGAGGTTGTAGATGCGGTGGCTGACATTGTCCACATAGAATTTGTAGTCGGCGAAAGCCGGGAAGGAGTCGAAGCCGAAATAAGTGAGTTCGGCGCCGTTGTATTGCGTTTCGCGGTTCTCGTTGCAGGCGGCCATGAAAAGGAGCAGGCTGCAAACCAAGGCAAGGGCTTGATGGCGGTGTATGATATGTAACAAGTTTTTCATCAAGATAAACCGGCATTCTTTATTGAGGG
>JAGDCW010000028.1 GCA_017958305.1 Bacteroidales bacterium
AATCCTGGTGGACATTGCTGGCCGGACTGCTGGCCGGGCTGGCGGCCTGCACCAAACAATACGGCATCGGATTTGCGCCTGTGTGCCTGCTGTGGATTGCCCTGCTTGGCACCGGCAGTTGGAAAAACCGCCTGCAAGGCGGCCTGCTTTTCGTACTGGGGATGGGTCTCTGCCTTGCCACGGTGGGGCTGGTCTTTCCGGAGACCCTGTCGCTGTTCCAGTTGCACGACGCCTACGGCACCGACCAGAAAGCCGCCGTCCTCTATCGCAAAATGGGCGGGCTGCGTTTCATCCCCAAACGGCTCGGCTACCTGACCTTCCGCTGCATGCCGCTGCTGCTGTGCCTGATACCGCCTCTCGGCCGGATATCGCGGACCCGGCTGCGCCTGCTGCTGCCGCTGGCATGCGGTTTCTTCGGTTTCACAGGCCAGTTCTATTTCAGCAACGGCTGGCACTACCTGCTGTACATCTTTCCGTTTGCCGCCCTGCTGTCGGCCCTGGCCCTGCAGGATTTCGCCGAGCGCGGCCCTTGGACCCGGCTGCTGCTGACGGCCGTGCTGCTGTTTAGCGTAGGCTCGCTCAGCGCGCAGGCCCTCGACCCGGGCGCTTTTCGCAAAAAGAAAAAACAATACCGCATTGAGCGGCATGTGGCCAAAATGCTGCAACAAGTTCCACCAGAGGCCGTACTGCTCCCCTACAACGCCGAGCTGTACGGGCAATACTGGATCAGCGGCCTGCAACCGCCCAAGGTGAACGGGCAATACTGCCTGTCGTTCGGCCCGCTGGCCCTGAACGAGTCGCTGATGAACCAAAAAATCGCACACAGCCAGTACCTGGTCAAGTACAAGCGCTCGAGCCATTGGGAATACAAGCCCCACGCCTCGACCGAAGCCTTGCTGCAAGCCTGCGACACGGTGAGCCACGACGCCGGGTTCTGTTTGCTTTGCAATCCGAATTTTACCGAATAAACCCTACCGCTATATGAAAAAAACATTTGTCATCGGAATTTGCCTGTTGGCTGCCGCCATTACGATCTGGGGCTTCATTTCGCTACGCAATGCCGCCCTGTCGGAAGAAACCGACCTGTACACCGCCCTGCCGCAAAAACCCGACCTGCTGTTTGAAATCCAGCGTGCCGGAGACTTGTCGCAGTCGATGTTGTACAACAACGGATACTGGCAGTACTGGAAAGAGAACCCCGAGCTGCAACTGCTCAGCCTGATTTTGTCGGAGACCGACACCCTGCGCGAGTCGCAGTCGGGCATCGCCACCGACCGTCCGATGCAACTGGCGGTGTATTTCCGCGACGGCGCGTCCGCTTCGCTGCTCAGCACCCGCGTGTCGGCCGACGAATGGCGTTATTGGAACAAACGCCTGGCACATTATCCGCATTTGCACCGCCAATACCACAAAGGCGTGATGTCCGTTTCGGCCGACAGCAGCCTGCTGGCCCGCTCGGCCGAAGCCCTGGACAAGCGCGAGTCGGTCATGGAGGGCGACACCGCGTTTCAAACGCTCAGCCACACGGTTGGCAGCCAGGTGCCGATGAGCGTTTACCTCTGCCACGAAAGCCTCAACCGGCTGCTGGCGGCAGCATCCGATTCGCCCTGCCCCGAACTGGCCTCGCTGATGAGAAAGGGAATCGGATGGTCGGTGCTGGATTTTGAAATCCGCGAACGCCAACTGGTGCTCAGCGGATTCGCCCTGCCCGACTCCAAGACTTCGGTACTGGAGCGCATGCGTGTGCAAACTCCCGCCACCAACCGGATTGAAAGCGCCCTGCCGGCCGGCACGGTCTATTATTGCCACCAAAACATCGACGATTTGGAAGCGTACCGAACCGCCAACGGAAAGTTGTCGGCCATCGAAGATTCGATGTGGCGCTGCGCCGACGGCAGCAGCACACTGGCCTTTTTCCGCCAGTACTTCGACGGCGAGTGGGCGCACGGCTTCGGCTCCGACGGTCCGTTCGTGGTGGTACGGCTCAACGATTCGGAAAATGCGGCCCGCGACCTCCAACATCTGGCCGAAGGCCTGCATGCCGGACACGAACAAGGCGCCTACCGGTTCGGCCTTTGCGGATTTGCCGCATCGGTACTGGGCCCCGACGCGCTGCTCCAACGCGAGTTTGTCAGCATTCAAGGACAAAATCTTTGGATCACCACCCAGGCCGGAACGGCCGCAGCCATCGCCAACGCCCCGAAACTGACCGACGACGCCCGCTACAAAGCAGCGCGGGCATCGATGCAGACCGAATCGTCCGAAACCCGTTTCTACCGGTTGTCGGGACTGCTTCCGCTCATCGACCGCCAGGTGTCGGAAGCTTGGGCGGAACACCATATCGGCTGGTTGGAACTGCTCTGTCCGTTCGGGTGCCTCACCGCCCAATCCGAATACAGTTCGGGCAATCTGACGTACCGCAACCTGACCCTTAGCCAGGCAGACCGCTACTTGAGCCTCAGCCACCGGGCACAAAAGGCCCCCTCCGACTACACTGCCACCCCCGAACCCATGGCCGAGGAGCCTGCCGACAGCCCGGCCGAAACCGTAGCGACCGAGCCGGAAACCGCACCGGCAGCCGAAACGCCGGTCGCCATCGCCGACATTCCTACGCCGGCAAGCGCCGCCTCTGCAACGGTACAGGCCGACAAACTGGCAGAAGTCATGCTCGACGCCCCGGCGGCCATGCGTCCGCAAGTGTTCAAGAACCACCTCAACGGCGAAAACGAAATCATCGTTCAGGATACCAAAAAGCAGTTGTATCTGATTTCGGCTTCGGGAAACATTGTCTGGAAAATCCAATTGTCGGAATTCATCCTGGGCGACGTGTTTGCCGTCGATATGCTGGGCAACAAGAAGTGGCAGATGACGTTTGTCACCCCCTCGAAATGGTTTGTCATCGACCGTAAGGGCAACAACCTGGCCGGATTCCCCATCGCGCTCAACCCGCAGGCATCGGCCGGGCTGCAAGTGGTCGATTACGAGAACAAGGCCGACTACCGGTTCTTCATTCCCCGAAAGGGAGGCAAGGTGAACCTGCTCAAGAAAGACGGCCGCCAACCGCAGGACTGGAGCTACAAGTCTTCGGGCAAAGACGTCGAACAGGCGGTTCAGCACTTCAGCGCCGGCGGCAAGGACTACCTGGTGTGCACCGGTTCGCAGTGCTCGCAGGTGGTTGACCGGAGAGGGCGCACCCGCATTGCCACCGAGGGCATTGGCGGATGGTCGAAGAACCCGCTGATAGCCGACGGCTCCGGCAGTTCGATGCGCATGGTGGGCACCGCCCCCGACGGCGACTTGCAGTTTGTCTATGCCGATGGACGGGCCATCTCCACGCCCATCGAATCGGGCATGAGTGCCGGCCACAGTTTTGGCATGCTGTCGGACGGCACCGAAAAACACTACCTCTTGGGCGACGAAAAGGGGCTGAAGGTGTTCAATGAAGATTTCGAACTGCTGGTTAAGGACGCCTCCCTGTCGGTCGGCGGAAGGATTCAGTATTTCGGAGAAAAGGCCTTTTTCCACAACTCGACCGACAAGACACTCTGGCTGTACGACCGCACCAAACGGCAGTGCTCCGGCAGCGGTATCGGCTGCGACAGCCCGCATTTCACCATCACCACGCTCAAGCCCCACACCGGCACCTGCCTGCTCACCACCTCCGACAACAAAGTGATGATTTACCGACTAAAATAGGACGGGCCGCCATTGTCAATAACTTGGCACGAAAGCAAGACCGAAAATTGGCAAACTTTAACTAACTTTGCCGCGTAAAATTTCTAAGGAAGTCATGATATCATTTTTCCAAACCAAAGAAAACAGCATTTATGCCGTTGAGTCGGAGCAAAACCTGGGCAAAGCCGAGGTGGAGAAACTGACTTGGCTGTTCGAAGGCGCCACGCTGCTCGACGCCCAACAGTTGACGGGAGACTATGTGGGCCCCCGCCGCGAAATGATCACCCCGTGGAGTACCAATGCCGTCGAAATCACCCAAAACATGGGAATCCAAGGATTGAAACGCATTGAGGAATACCTGCCGGTGTCGGGAGTGAAAGAAGTTGACCCGATGTTGCAACGCAACTACAAGGGACTGGACCAACAGATCTTTACGATCGAAAAGCAGCCCGACCCGATTGTCTATATCGAAGACCTCGAAGCATACAACCAGCAGGAAGGCCTGGCCCTGAGTGCCGCCGAAATCGACTACCTCAACGGCATCGCCGCCAAAATCGGCCGGAAACTGACCGACAGCGAAGTGTTCGGTTTTTCACAAGTGAACTCGGAGCACTGCCGCCACAAAATCTTCAACGGCACCTACATCATCGATGGTGAGGAAAAAGAACTGTCCCTCTTCAAACTCATCAAGAAAACTTCGGAATACAACCCCAACCAACTGGTATCGGCCTACAAAGACAACGTCGCTTTCAACGCCGGCCCCAAAATCCAACAGTTTGCCCCAGCTTCCGGCGACAAACCCGACTTCTTCGAAATCAAGGAAATCGACTCGGTCATTTCGCTCAAGGCCGAGACGCACAACTTCCCCACCACCGTCGAACCCTTCAACGGCGCAGCCACCGGTACCGGCGGCGAAATCCGCGACCGTCTGGGAGGCGGCAAGGCCAGTCTGCCCATTGCAGGCACGGCCGTTTACATGACTTCTTACCCGCGCAACGAACAACGTCCCTGGGCCGAAGCCATTGCCGAGCGCAACTGGCTGTACCAGACCCCGGAACAAATTCTCATCAAAGCCTCGAACGGCGCCTCCGACTTCGGTAACAAGTTCGGACAACCGCTCATCTGCGGTTCGCTGCTGACCTTCGAGCACGAGGAAAACCAAAAGACCTACGGATTCGACAAGGTGATCATGCTGGCCGGCGGTGTCGGCTACAGCTCGATGCGCGACGCGCTGAAGGGCGAACCCGAAGTGGGCGAAAAAGTGGTGGTGATGGGTGGCGACAACTACCGTATCGGCATGGGCGGCGGCGCCGTATCGTCGGTCGAAACCGGCCAATATGCCGGAGCCCTCGAACTCAACGCCGTGCAACGCGCCAACCCCGAAATGCAGAAACGCGTGGCCAACGTCATCCGCAGCCTGCAGGAAAGTGACCACAACCCCATCGTATCGATTCACGACCACGGTGCCGGCGGCCACCTCAACTGCCTGTCGGAACTGGTGGAAGGCATCGGCGGCAAAATCGACATGGACGCACTGCCCATTGGTGACAAAACCCTTTCGGCCAAAGAAATCATCGGCAACGAAAGCCAGGAACGCATGGGATTCCTCATGCAGGAAAAGGACCTCGACCGCGTACGCCGGATGGCCGAACGCGAACGCGCTCCCATGTATGTGGTCGGCGAAACGACCGGCGACATGAACTTCGTCTTCGAACAAAAAGACGGCGAAAAGCCCATTGACCTGCGTCTCGAATACATGATCGGCAAACCGCCACGCACCATTATCAAAGACAACAGCATCGACGAAACCTTCAGCGACGCCCAACCCAAGGCATCGGAACTCGAGAGCCGTCTGAAAGACGTATTGTCGCTCGAATCGGTGGCCTGCAAAGACTGGCTGACCAACAAGGTGGACCGTTCGGTAACCGGCAAAATCGCCCGTCAGCAATGCGCCGGCGAACTGCAACTGCCGCTCAACGACTGCGGCGTGGTTGCCCTCGACTATACGGGCACCTCGGGTATCGCCACCTCCATCGGTCATGCACCGGTAGCCGCATTGGCCGACCCCGAAGCCGGATCGGTGCTCTCCATCGCCGAAGCGCTCACCAACATCGTATGGGCACCGCTCAAAGAGGGTTTGTCGAGCGTTTCGCTCTCGGCCAACTGGATGTGGCCGTGTAAAAACCCGGGCGAAGACGCCCGTCTGTACAAGGCGGTTCAGGCCTGCAGTGACTTTGCATGCACCTTGGGCATCAACATCCCGACCGGCAAAGACAGTTTGTCGATGACCCAAAAATACGGTCAGAAGAAGGTCTTCTCGCCGGGTACGGTCATTATCTCGGCCGGTGCCGAAGTCAGCAACATCCGCAAAGTGGTCGGCCCGGTACTGCGCCAGGCAGCCGGTTCGGCTCTCTACCACATCGACTTCTCGTTCGATGCCCTGAAACTCGGCGGATCGTCGCTCTACCAAACGATGAACAAAGTCGGCAGCCAAGTGCCTACGGTTGCCAACCCCGAGTATTTTGCAGCCGCCTTCGAAGCAATCCAAGACCTGATTTCCAAAGGGCTGGTTCTGGCCGGACACGACATTTCGGCCGGCGGTCTGATCACCTGTCTGCTCGAAATGTGCTTTGCCAACGTCAAAGGTGGCCTAAAAGTGGATTTGACCGAGTGGACGGAAAAAGACCCCTACAAACTCCTCTTTGCCGAAAACCCGGGCGTGGTTATCCAAGTGTCGGACACCGCAACGGTGGAGAAACTGCTCACCAACGCCGGCATCGGCTTTGCCAAAATCGCCGAATGCACCGGCGACCGCCAGCTGTCTGTTCGCTGGAACGGTGGCAGCCAAAGCTTCGACATCGACCAGATGCGCGATGTCTGGTACCGTCCGTCGTACCTGCTCGACCGCAAGCAAAGCGGCGAGGCATGCGCCCGCGAACGCTTCGAAAACTACAAGCACCAGGCACTCGAATTCCGCTTCGCTAACAGCTTTAAAGGCACGTTGGATCAATTCGCGCTCAAAACGCCCCACGCCAAAACCGGTGTCAAGGCCGCCATCATCCGCGAAAAGGGTACCAATGGCGAACGCGAAATGGCCTACTCGCTCTATTTGGCCG
Source organism: Bacteroidales bacterium (assembly GCA_017958305.1). GTDB lineage: Bacteria > Bacteroidota > Bacteroidia > Bacteroidales > UBA1402 > UBA1757. Next base: position 6,792 of record JAGDCW010000028.1, read on the forward strand.
GATTTGACGTCAAAGACGTGCACATGACCGACCTCGCCTCAGGACGCGAAACCCTCGAGGACGTACAGATGATTGTGTTCTGCGGCGGTTTCTCCAACTCCGACGTACTGGGCAGCGCCAAAGGCTGGGCCGGAGGTTTCCGTTACAACGAAAAGGCCAAAAAGGCCCTCGAAAACTTCTACGCCCGCAAAAACACCTTGAGTTTGGGTATCTGCAACGGCTGCCAGCTGATGGTCGAACTGAACCTGGTCAATCCGGAACATGCGCAACGCGCCCGAATGCTGCACAACAACTCGCACAAGTTCGAGTCGAATTTCGTCGGCCTGACCATTCCCGAAAACCACTCGGTGATGTTCTCGTCGCTGGCCGGCAGCAAACTGGGCCTGTGGATCGCCCACGGCGAAGGCAAGTTCCACCTGCCGATGCCCGAAAAGGACTACCACATCGTGGCCAAATACCTGCACGAAGGGTATCCCGCCAACCCGAACGGTTCGGACTACAACGTAGCCGGTATCTGCTCGGCCGACGGACGCCACCTGGCCATGATGCCGCACCTCGAACGTGCGATATTCCCCTGGCAGTGGGCCTGCTACCCCGAAGGGCGCACCGACGAAATCACCCCCTGGGTCGAGGCCTTCGTCAACGCCCGCAAGTGGTGCGAATCTCACAAGTAAAAAAATGACCAAACCCCTCCATTCCGAGGGGTTTGGCGCTATAAAACAAGTCGGATGCTCCTGTTCAAACTTTTCGCTTCGTTTTTCAAGCTCGGCTGCTTCACCTTTGGAGGCGGCAACGCCATGATTCCTGTCATTGAGCACGAGGTGGTCGAACAAAAAAGCTGGATGACCCACGACGACTTTGCCGAAATGATTGCGGTTGCCCAAAGCCTGCCCGGGCCGATTTCGCTCAACTCCGCCCTCTACACCGGTTACCGCAAGGCCGGATTGGCGGGAGGCATCGCCACCGCGCTCGGCATCATCCTGCCTTCGTTTATCATCATTCTGCTCATCGCCATAGTATTTGGCGAGTACCAGCACCAGCCCGTCGTCGAAAAAGCGTTCAAAGGCATCCGCCCCGTGGTGGTGGCCATCATTGCCGGCCCGCTGGTACGCATGGCCAAACTGATGCATTTGAGTTGGAAGATGGCCTGGCTGCCCGTGGTGACGGTGGCATTGGTCTGCTTCTGCCGGCTGTCGCCCGTATGGGTACTGCTGGCGGCTGCCGTCGGCGGCATTGTCTGGCAATTTTATCGGGAGGAGAAACGATGAGCCTGTATTTCTGGATTTTCGCCGTATTCTTCAAAATCGGTCTCTTCGGATTCGGAGGCGGATATGCCATCGCCTCGCTGATTGAGCACGAAACGGTGGACCTGCACCATTGGCTGACCACCGCCCAATTCACCGACATCATGGCCATTTCGCAGGCCACGCCGGGCCCCATCGCCATCAACTGCGCCACCTACGTCGGCTATACCGCCACAGGCTCGATTTGGGGAGCCGCACTGGCCACTTTTGCCGTGTCGCTTCCGTCATTGATTTTGGTTGGACTGGTGATATTTGTTTTGGCGCGTTTCCGCGAAAACCCGTATGTGCAAGCCGCCATGCAGGTCATCAAGCCGTGCACCCTGGGGCTGATTGCCGCCGCAGCCGTGCTGTTGGCCACCCCCGAAAACTTTATTGACGGATACAGCTACGGGCTGTTCGGAGCGGCGCTGATTGCCTCCGTGCTGCGTATCAATCCCTTGTATCTCTTGGTTTTAGGCGGCCTGGCCGGAATTTTCCTTTACTGAAACACCGGGCCGTAGCTCCATTCGCAATGGCGGCCGCAACTGTCGGCATAGATGGCGAACACCTGCAAGCCGGCCTTCTCGGCAAACGACCGGATTTGCGCCGTATCCCCCACCACCATGCAGGCCGTGGCGTAGGCGTCGGCCGTCATGCAGTCGGGAGCCACCACCGTGGCGCTCAAGAGCCGGTGTTGGGTCGGGTAGCCGGTGCGCGGATCGATGGTATGCGAAATGCGCCGGTCGCCCTCGACGTAAAACTGGCGGTAGTTGCCCGATGTGGCCACGCCGCAGTCGGTAAGGCTCAGGGTGCGCTGCAAGTTGCGGTTGGTTTGCGCCGAGTCATCGATGGCCTGGTTCACCCCGATGCGCCAAACCTTTTGTTGCGAATTGGTGCCCGACAGGCGCAACTCGCCGCCCATGTCTATCATATAATCACGAATTCCGCGCGCCTCCAACACCTCGGCCACACGGTCGCAGGCATAGCCTTTGGCAATGGCGCTGCAATCGAGCTTGGTGCGGGCGTCGTCCTTGCAAAGGCGCTGGTCGTCGAGCCGGACCTTGCCATACCCGACAAAAGCGCGGATGCTGTCGATGACACCCGGATCGTGCTGGCGGCTGGGGTCGTAACCGAACCCCCAGGCATTGACCAGCGGCGCCACCGTAATGTCGAAGGCGCCTTGGGTCAGTTGCGACACCTCGCAGGCCTTGGTATAGACCACCCGGAAGAGCGAATCGGTTTCAAAACAGCCCGCACCGCGATTGATGTGCGAAATGACCGACGAGCTGTCGAAGGTCGAAAGCGACGCGTTGATTTCGGCGAAAGCCGCCTCTATCTCGGCATGATACGACTCAGAGGCGCCATACTGCACCGCGTAATAGGTTCCGAACACCAGTCCCTGCTCGGTTTGCCACGGACGGCTGCAAGCCGTCAGGACGGATACGGCGGCGATGACCCCAAGATATTTTGCGGAATTTTTCATTTTTTCACTTAATTTGGCTTATACAAGCAATTTATTCGCACTGCAAAAATACGCATTATCCCATAGAATTTCGTATATTTGCACCAACATTTGCACTCAAAAAGACTATGATTGAAACCTTAGAACTCCTGGGCGGCCTTTTACTCCTGCTTATCGGCGGTGAGTTCATTGTCAGAGGCAGCGTTTCCATTGCCAACCGGTTTAAAATCCCCTCACTGATTATCGGCATGACCATTGTGGCCCTCGGCACCAGCCTGCCCGAATTTTTGGTCAGCATGCTGTCCGCCATCAAAGGACACCCCGAAATAGCGTTGGGCAACGTCATCGGCTCCAACATCTGCAACATCGGCCTGATTCTCGGCCTGACCGCACTGATTCTGCCCGTCACCGTCAACAAAGTGACCGTCAAGCGCGACATGCCCTTTTTGATTTTTGTCAGTGCCATTCTGATTTTGTCGATGCTCGACAACTACATCGGACTGCTGGACGGCGCGGCCCTCATCGCCCTGCTCATCTTCTTTATCGCCTACACCATTTTGCGGGTAAAGAAATATCCGGTCAGTTCCGAAACCGAAGGCCTGAAAGTGGCCTGGCCCCTGCCCGTGGCGCTCGTTGTGGTAGTCGCCGCCGGTTTTGCCCTGGCCTACGGCAGCGACCTGCTCGTCAGCGGCGCCAGTGAGATCGCCGCCGACCTCGGGTTTTCGGAGCGCGTCATCGCCATCACCATGGTCGCCCTCGGCACCAGTTTGCCGGAGCTGGCCACCTCGCTGATTGCCGCCATCCGCAAAGAGGCCGACATCGCCTTGGGCAACATCGTCGGCTCCAATATCCTCAACATCCTGATGGTCATCGGCGGTTCGAGCCTGATTCATCCGATCGAGACCTTCGAATTCGACATGTTTGCCAGCGACCTGATTTGGATGATCGCCCTCAGCCTAATCCTGTGGATCAGCATCAGTCCCTTGCGCCAGCGCATCCGCCGCCGTCCGCCTTCGGACGACCATTACGCCAAGCTCGGACGCCTGGGAGGCGGATTCCTGCTGGCCTGCTACATCTGCTATATGGTCTTCTTATTTGTTTTTAAGGGATGAACAAGCAAGATCAACTTGACCGGCGCTACATGCGTATGGCCTACATTTGGGGCGAAAACTCGTACTGTGTACGACGTCAGGTGGGCGCCCTGCTGGTCAAAGACAAGATGATTATCTCCGACGGCTACAACGGCACGCCCTGCGGATTTGAAAACATCTGCGAAGACGACAACGGCAAGACCAAGCCCTATGTGCTGCACGCCGAGGCCAATGCCATCACCAAGGTGGCCCGCTCGATGAGCAGCAGCGAAAACGCCACGATGTACGTCACCACCTCCCCCTGCATCGAGTGTGCGAAACTCATTATCCAAGCCGGTATCAAACGGGTCGTTTATGCCGAAGATTACCATGTGACCGACGGCCTCGAACTGCTGCGCCGCGCCGGCATCGAAGTCTGCAAAATTAACCTGAACGATGAATAACAAAGCGAAAAATCTACTGCCCATCGCTATCGGGCTGTCGGTTTGTGCGGGCATTTTCCTGGGAAGATGGATGAAGCCCGACAAAATCTCCCCAGCCTCCGACAACACGTCGTCATACACCTACTCGGTCAGCCGTGCGCAAGGCTACGAAAAGATCAACTCCATCCTCGACATTGTCAACGAAATGTATGTCGATGACGTGGATCACAAGCAAATGACCGATGCGGTGATACCGACCATCCTCAGCCAACTCGACCCGCACTCGGTCTATATTCCGGCCGAAGACGTGGAAGACGTCAACAGCGAGTTGGAGGGCAGTTTCAGCGGCATTGGCGTCCAATTCAACATCCAGAACGACACCGTAATGATTGTCGATGTCATTGCCGGAGGCCCGTCCGAAAAGTTGGGGCTGATGCCGGGCGACCGCATCATCGAGGTGGCCGACACCGCCTTTACCGGTCCGGAAATCAACAACAACTCGGTCATCAAAACCCTGCGCGGCCCCAAGGGCACGAAAGTATCGCTCACCGTCAAGCGGTTGGGATACGAAAAACCGCTGCACTACACCATCACGCGCGGCGACATCCCCGTCAATTCGGTCGATGTGTGGTATCCGCTCAACGAACAAGTCGGCTACATCAAGGTCAGCCGGTTCGGGGCCAACACCCACAACGAGTTTCTGACGGCGCTCACCGACCTCAACCGCAAGGGCTGCTCGGCCTACGTCATTGACTTGCGCACCAACTCGGGCGGCTACCTGACCTCGGCCATCAACATGATCAACGAGTTTTTGGACAAGGGCCAGCTCATCGTTTATACCGAAGGCGAACGTTACCCGCGGGAAAACGCCCAGGCCAATGGACGGGGGCACTTCAAAAACGCCCCCGTATGCGTACTTATCAACGAATGGTCGGCTTCGGCCAGTGAGATTTTTGCCGGCGCCATCCAAGACCAGGACCGCGGCTGGATCGTCGGCCGCCGCTCGTTTGGAAAGGGGCTGGTACAACAACAGATGGACTTGAGCGACGGCAGTGCCCTGCGTCTTACCGTTGCCCGCTACCACACGCCTTCGGGCCGCTGCATCCAAAAGCACTACGAGCAAGGCAAAGCCGACGAATACGAAATGGACATCAACGAGCGCTACAACCGGGGCGAGTTCTTCAATGCCGACAGCATTATGCAAATCGACTCGCTGCGTTACAAGACCCGGCTGGGTCGCACCGTCTATGGAGGCGGCGGCATCATGCCCGACTTCTTTGTCGCCCAGGACACTTCGTTCTACAACGACTTTTACCGGGCTCTGGCCAGTCGCAGCCTGCTCTACAACTTTGCGTTTTCGTATGCCGACCGGCACCGCAACGACTGGGGCAAGTTGGGCGACTACCGCGAAGTCGTTGCCCGACTTGACAAGAGCGACTATTGGAACGAATTTCTCAAGAAAGTCAGCAGCGAAGGGGTGGTTATAAAACCAGAAGAATTAGCCGTCGCAGAAGCGGAAATCAAGCTGACACTCAAGGCGTACATCTGCCGCGACCTGTTGGGCGACGCGGCTTTCTACCCGGTAATCAACGAAAACGACCCCACCATCGCCAAGGCGTTGGAAGTCATCTTCACTCCCCTACGTTAATATGAAGCCGATTGATTTGTTGCAACGCTATTGCCAAGGCAACGAGGCCTTGCTCGAGGTGCTGACCGTTCACTCACGCAAAGTGGCCGACAAGGCCCTGAAACTGGCCGCCAAACACCCCGAGTTGAACTTGGACCTGAAGTTTGTCGAAGAAGCGGCCCTGCTGCACGACATCGGCATTGTACGCTGCAATGCGCCCAGCATCCACTGCTACGGCGAGTACCCCTACGTTTGCCACGGCTATTTGGGCGCCGACATCCTGCGTAGCGAGGGCCTGCCCCAGCACGCCTTGGTGGCCGAGCGCCACACCGGAACGGGTTTGCAGCACGACTACATCGTCGAGCAAGGACTGCCCCTCCCCCTCGACCGTCTGTACGAGCCGGTCAGCCTCGAAGAGCAACTCATCTGCTACGCCGACAAATACTACTCCAAGACCCATCTGTACGAAGAGAAAAGCCCCGAACGCGTCGAGGCGTCTCTCGAAAAATGGGGAGACGCCTCGGCAGAGCGCTTTCGCGCTTGGAGAAAAATTTTCGACTGATTACATTTTGTCGGGGACTTGGATGCCCAGCAGACTCATCGCCAGGCGAACCACTTTGCCCACATTGCGCGACAGCACCAGACGCAAGGCACGCAACGCTTCGTCCTCTTCCTTGAGAATCGAACAGTCGTGGTAGAACTGGTTGTACTGTTTCACCAGTTCGTAGGTATAGTTGGCAATGACCGAAGGACTATATTCCTGACCAGCCTGCTTCACCACGGCAGCAAACTTGCTGAGATGCTGGATGAGCGCCACCTCTTTTTCGTTCAGCCCGACAGCCGTTTGCGGCATGTCCATGGCCAAACCCTGCTCCTTCGCTTTGCGCAAAACCGAACAGATACGCGCGTGGGTGTATTGGATGAACGAGCCGGTATTGCCGTTGAAATCGATCGACTCTTTGGGGTTGAACAACATGTTCTTGCGCGGATCCACTTTGAGGATGAAATACTTGAGGCCGCCCAAGCCGATCATTTCGCTCACTTTGCGCTGTTCTTCGGCGCTGAGGTCGTCCAACTTGCCCAGTTCCTTCGAAATGTCGGAGGCCGTCTGCACCATTTCGTCCATCAGATCGTCGGCATCGACCACCGTTCCTTCGCGGCTCTTCATCTTGCCTTCGGGCAGTTCGACCATGCCGTAGGAGAAATGGACCAGGTCCTTGCCCCAGGCAAAGCCCAGGCGGTCGAGCAGGATGGAAAGCACCTTGAAGTGGTAGTTCTGCTCATTGCCCACCACATAGATCATTTTGTCGATGGGATATTCCTGGAAACGCACGTTGGCCGTACCGATGTCCTGGGTCATATAGACAGAGGTGCCGTCACTGCGCAACAGCACTTTCTGATCCAAGCCGTTTTCCGTCAGGTCGGCCCAGACCGAACCATCCTCTTTTCTGAAGAAGAGACCTTTTTCCAGTCCTTCGAGCACTTTGTCCTTGCCCAACAGGTAGGTGTTCGACTCGTAATAGATTTTGTCGAAACCGACACCCAAGGCCCGGTAGGTTTCGTCGAAGCCGGCATATACCCATCCGTTCATCATTTTCCATAAATCGCGGACTTCCTTGTCGCCGGCCTCCCAGGCACGTAGCATGGCGTGGGCCTCGGCCATCAGGGGAGAGGCAGCCTCGGCTTTGGCCTTGGCCTCCTCTTGGGCCTTTTCGTCCAGGCTGTCGTAATCGGCAGGCAACAGGCTCTTGACTTCGGCCTTGTAGTGCTTGTCGAAAGCCACATAGCAGTCGCCCACCAGGTGGTCGCCCTTCTTGCCGCTGCTTTCGGGGGTGGCTCCGTCAAACCACTTTTTCCAGGCCAGCATGGACTTGCAGATGTGGATGCCACGGTCGTTGACGATGTTGGTTTTGACCACCTTGTTGCCGTTGGCCTCCAGGATACGGCTCAAACTGAATCCCAGCAGGTTGTTGCGCACGTGACCCAGATGGAGCGGCTTGTTGGTATTGGGGGAAGAGTATTCGACCATGACCAGAGGCGAATGCCCGTCGGCCTTCTTCAGACCGAAATCAGGGTCGGCACCGACGGCTTCGAGGCATTCCAGCCAATAGGCCGGGGAGATGCTCATGTTCAGGAAACCCTGGATCACATTGTAGCGGTTGATTTCAGGGGTGTGTGCCAACATCCATCGTCCGATTTCGTCGGCCACATCGGCCGGTTTCTTGCGGGCTGCCTTGACAAAGGGGAATACCACCAGCGTGAGATCTCCTTCGAATTCTTTCTTGGTTTTCTGTATCTGAAGGCTGGAAGCGTCTGCCTCGAGTTGGTAGAGTTCTTTCAGACAGGCTTGCAACTGGCCGGAGAGAATGTCAACAATATTCATAGCAAGATGGTTTTAGCACATGATCTCTTTGATGGAACAAAAGTAGTGAAACCGCCCGCAACCGCAAAATTTTTTGCCTCCTGTTTCGCCCGGCGGCCGGGGTGGGAGACCTCTGGGGCAAGGACAAAAAAAAGAGAACCTCGAAGGGTTCTCTTTCTTAGTAAAAAGCTGATAAAGCTTATTTTACCTTTGCGGCCAGATCTGCACCAACTTTGAACTTGGCAACTTTCTTTGCAGGAATCTTGATGGCTTTCTTGGTAGCGGGGTTGATACCAGTGCGAGCAGCTTTCTTGGCTACGGAGAAAGTGCCGAAACCGACCAGTGTCAGCTTGTCACCCTTAACCAGAGTTTCCTCTACAGCGCATACGAATGCGTCCAATGCTTTTTTAGCATCTACTTTGCTCAAGCCGGCTTTTTCAGCGATGGCGGCGATCAATTCATTTTTGTTCATAATACAGATAATAAAAGTTGATAAACAAGGATTTATTTCATTTTGAGGCAAAGAAAACATATAGATTTGATTTATGCAAACAAAAATGCGGAAAATTTTTTTGAACAGCGTATTTTTCTTGTTTTCCGCCCTTATAACCCTGGAATGACCTTGTCAAGCCCCTGTTTTTGCATTTGCCGACGGCTTGTATTACCTTTGTACCTAATATAATAATGCAATGAATTCATTCCGCAACGGCAACTCTTTTCTGTCTTCCATTCCCATGGTGACCAAAAACCTGGTCATCATCAACTTGATTTTCTGGATTGCCTCCATCCTCTACCCTGCCATTCAGGATTTTCTGGGGCTGCATTTCTTCATGGGCGACAAATTCAAACCCCATCAGCTGCTCACCTACATGTTCATGCACGACCGCGGCAATTTCGGGCATGTGTTTTTCAACATGTTTGCGGTAGTTATGTTTGGGCGCATCCTGGAACAAGCCTGGGGGCCCAAACGCTTCCTGCTCTTCTATGTCATCACCGGGATAGGGGCGGGACTGGTGCAGCAACTCACCTGGTATATCGACCTAAGGCCCTTCCTGCAGGATGTCAACAACTATCTGGTCTCGGGCGAAATCGGTTCACTGGGCAAATATTGGCAACTCCAGGAAGGCGTCACCTACCCCGCCCAGGAAGTGCTTCGCGCCAAAGAGGCCCTGCTCGACAGTCTGCTCACCATCGGCGCTTCGGGATCGGTGTTCGGGATATTGCTGGGTTTCGGCATGCTCTTCCCCAACGCACCTATATATATAATGTTCATTCCCGTTCCGGTCAAGGCCAAATGGATGGTCATCGGCTACGGTGTGCTCGAACTTTTTGCCGGCGTCTCCAACTTCTCGGGCGACAACGTGGCTCATTTTGCCCACCTGGGCGGAATGCTCTTCGGTTACTTCCTGATTGTTTACTGGAAAAAGAAAGGATTAGGCAATGACATCTTTCTGGGATAATCTCCGCCGTCGCTACCTGCAAGGGACCATTGCCGTCAAACTGATCTATATCAATGTGGCGGTGTTCCTGTTGCAAGCCCTCTTTGTGACCCTGTGCCGTCTGCTGGGCCTCAATGCCGGCCTGTGGCTGCTGTGGCTGGAGTTGCCGGCCGAATGGAACAGCTTCATCGTGCGACCTTGGAGCCTGTTCACCTACATGTTCATGCATGGCAACCTGATGCACTTGTTTTTCAACATGTTGTGGTTGTATGTGTTTGGTCGGTATTTCCTGCAGAAGTTCAATGCCCGTCAGTTCCTGGCGGTCTATCTCGGGGGAGGCTTGACAGGCGGTCTTTTCTACATGGTCGGCTACAATGTCTTCCCCTATTATGCGCCCTATGTATCGACGGCGCTGTTGTCGGGAGCTTCGGCGGCCATCCTGGCTGTCACGCTGACAGTGGCGGTCTATCGCCCCGAAGAGGAGCTCATGCTGATGATGCTGGGCCGGCTGAAAATGAAATGGCTGGCCGTCATCATGATAGTCATCGACCTGCTCAGCCTGACGGGAGGCAACGGTGGTGGCAGTCTGGCCCATCTCGGCGGCGCCGTGCTGGGAATACTGGCGGGCCTGTATTTGAAGAGCAGTTGGCAGGGACGTATGCACATTGGTCGGAAACGTTCCGCCGGGCGCCAGGCCAGGACGCGCAAATACCACCGTTCGACCGAGGAAAGGACCGTGGATATCGACCAGGCCTACCGCGACCGTCGCCGCCGGGAAGAAGACCGTCGGGATGCCATTCTCGACAAAATCAAAGCATCGGGCTATGACAGCCTGACGGCCGAAGAAAAGAAATTCTTGTTCGATTCAGGGAAATGAGCCATAGCAAGCAAAGCACGTCTCGTGGAGCGGCCTTAGGGTTCTTCGGCAAACTCCGAAAGTTCATCATGTTGTTTCTGAACATGGTGACAGTGCTCCTGCTTTTTTTGTCGGCCAAACTTTCTTGTGTCAGTCCGGAACAATGGATACTGTCTTCCTATCCCAATTACCTGTTCCTGATGTTTGCGCTGGTCAACCTGTGCTTCCTGGTGTACTGGATCGTCAAGAAGAATCTCTGGTTCCTGCTGTCACTGGCCTTCTTTGCCATTACCTGGCCGGAATTCCATGCCTGGCTGCCGCTGCACGCTCCCTGGACCAAGGGAAACGACGAGACGGAAATCCTGGCACATCAAGGGATAAAGCTGCTTACCTACAACACGATGCAGTTTTCCAGCTACCAGCCGCACACGGCCCGCAGCGGCAACAGGATCATTGAATACATCCAACAAAGCCAGGCCGACATCGTCTGTCTGCAGGAAGCCGGCTACATGAGCTCCGACAAATACCTGAACCGGGCGACCATCCTGCGCGAACTGTCGGTTTATCCCTACCAGGCCGAACTGCCCGGCAACAAACAGATGAATCTCTGGGTCTTTTCCAAATACCCCATCGTCAAGACCGAGCGCATCAATTTTGAAAGCAACTCCAACGCCTCCTACTTCTGCGATGTCAAGATAGGGGACAAGACACTACGGCTCATCAACAATCACCTGGAATCCAACAAACTGACGCGTCAGGACAAGGCCCTCTACAAAGAGATTATCGACAGTCCCGACAAGGAAAGCGTGAGCCATGTGGCCCGCGAACTGGGGCGCAAACTCACACCGGCAGCCGTCATACGTGCCCATCAGGCCGAGGCCGTGGCCAAGGTGATCCGGGAATCTCCCTACCCGGTCATCGTGTGCGGCGACTTCAACGACATTCCCCAGTCCTATACCTATCGCAAGATAGGAAAAGGGCTGACGGATGCCTGGAAACAGAATGCCAACGGACTGGGCATCACTTTTCACGAGCACTTCTACCGTTTTCGGATCGACTACATCATGCACTCGCCCTCACTGACGTCGTATGGGACACAGATCGACCGAGTCGATTATTCCGACCACTACCCCTTGTGGACCTATTTCCGCCTGCCATGAGCTGCTATGCCGACATTGTCCTGCCTTTGGCCTTCGGTTCGGCGCTGACCTATCTTGTGCCGGAATGCATGGCAGCCAGCGTCCAGGTGGGATGCCGGGTCAAAGTGCCGTTGGGGCAGAACCGCCATTATGTGGGCATCGTGACCCGCATCCATGAGCAGGCCCCCAGCGGTTGTTCCTGCAAAACCATCGATGAATTGGTCGATTCCGAGCCTTTGTTGCTGGAAAAGCAGTTGGTTTTCTGGCAATGGATGGCCGATTATTATGCCTGCACGCCTGGCGAAGTGATGAAAGCCGGTCTGCCGATAGGCTTGAAGCGTACAGAAAACTACCGGCCGAAGCGCTGTCGCTATGTCCGCCTGGCTGGTTCCCTGGCACAAACGGGCGTTTGTCCGCAGGAAATCCGCCAAAGCATGGCCCGGGCAGGCCGGCAACAGCAGGTCCTGGAGTTTATGATGGCACAGACACGGCAAGGGAGGTTCGAGTGGACGCTGCCTGCCCTCATGTCTGAGGCCGGGTGCTCGCGGGCCGTCATCGACGGCTTGGTCGGACGCGGTCTGCTGGAAGAGGTTGAAAGGGAAGTCAGCCGGCTGGAAACAGACGGTGAGACCTCTTTGGCCGGGATCCATCCGCTCAGCCGGGAACAGCAGCAGGCCTGTTCGTCCATCGTGGAGAATTGGAAACAGAAGCCGGTCTGTCTGCTGCATGGCGTCACTTCGAGCGGCAAGACCGAAATCTATATCCATCTGATCAAAGATTGCCTGGCCCGGGGAGAGCAGGTGCTGTATCTCCTGCCCGAAATCGCGTTGACCACCCAGATCACCTCCCGCCTGAAAAAGGTGTTCGGCAACGGCATGTGCGTATATCATTCGAAAGTCTCGGAGGCCGAGCGGGTGGAAATCTGGAACCGGCTCATCGTCCACGATGGCTGTCAACTCGTTGTCGGAGTCAGGTCGTCGGTCTTCCTTCCCTTCCGCCGGCTGGGGCTGGTCATAGTCGATGAGGAGCACGAGCCCTCCTACAAGCAGCAGGAGCCGGCGCCCCGCTACCATGCCCGCAATGCTGCACTGATGCTGGCCCGCCTGCACGGAGCCAAGGCACTGCTCGGATCGGCCACGCCTTCGATAGAGAGTTACAACCGCGCCGTGGAAGGGAAATACGGCCATGTGACGCTGTCGGTCCGTTACAATCACCTTCCCCTGCCCGAAATACTGGTCGAAGATGTCAAATCACTGCGCCGCCGCAAAGAGATGCAAGGTTCTTTCTCGCCTGTTTTGACCGATGAAATCGGCAAAGCGCTGGATTCTGGCGACCAGGTGATGCTTTTTCTCAACCGCCGGGGCTATGCTCCCCTGCTGTCGTGCCACAATTGCGGTTGGACGCCCCGCTGCCCACATTGCGACGTAAGCCTTCACTATCACAAACAAAGCGGCCGGTTGCAGTGCCACTATTGCGGCTGGTCGCAGCCCCTGCCGACTGTCTGTCCCCAGTGCGGCAGCCACGAAATGTCCGACATGGGCATCGGTACCGAAAAAATCGAGGAAGAACTCCACGCCTTGTTCCCGTCCGCCCGCGTGGGACGCATGGATACCGACACGATGAAAAGCCGGCAACACTACGAGCGGGCGATCGTCGATTTCGAAGAACACCGTACGGATATCCTCATCGGCACGCAGATGCTGACCAAAGGGCTGGACTTCGGCCGTGTCCGGGTGGTGGGGATCCTCGATGCAGATTCCATGATGAACTTCCCCGATTTCCGGGCCCATGAAAGGGCCTTCCAACTGATGATGCAGGTCAGTGGCCGGGCCGGCCGGAAAGACTGCCGGGGCACCGTGGTCGTGCAGACCCGCGATCCCGGGCAGAGTTTGTTGCAGGCCGTCGTAAACAACGACTACCGACAGATGTATATCGAGGAGATGCAGCAACGGCATCAGTTCTCCTACCCTCCCTACAGCTACCTGATCGATGTCTGGTTCAAACACAGGGAGGCCCGGACAGTCAAAAAAGCGGCGGAATGCTATGCCAGCTGGATAGCCTCGCGGCTGCCCGACATGGTTTTCGGCCCCTTTTCTCCGGCGGTTGCACGCATCAAGGGGCTCTGTCTGCAAAAGATCAGTCTAAAATTGACCCCTTCCCTTTCCATGTCCAAGATTAAGGAGTATCTTTACAGCGCCCAGGAAACGCTGCACAAAAACCCTGATTATCGGTCGGTTCAGCTGTTTTTTGACGTAGATCCCGTGTAATATGAAGCGATTTTTCTTCCTTTTGATGCTGTGTCCCTCGCTGCTTGCCGCCCAGGACTTCCTCTACAAGGTAGAGTTGCTGTCCTATTTCGACAACCGTGAATATGGGGCGGACATACAACGTTCACAGACCCTGATGGGGGTGAGGGTCTCTCCCGAAATCGGCTGGGGCTGGCAGGAAACATCCGACATCAGCCACCGTTTCATGGTGGGAATGCATTATATCCAGCCCATGGGTTCCCCCCTGGAGGAGAAAACCGTCTCGCCGACGGCCTACTACCAATACTCCGACCTGCGACACGGCCTCAGCATGAGTCTTGGCGCCGTCCCCTTCTCTTATTTGCAGTCGGATCTGCCCGGTTTCCTGATGTACGACTCCCTGACCTACATGCATCCCAATATCCAGGGCGGCTTGTTCCAGTACCGCGGAGAAAACGGCTATGCCGAGTTTTTCTGCGACTGGCGCGGACGCCAGACCGAAGAGCGTCACGAGGCTTTCCGCCTGGTCCTCGCCGGCCGCTACAACCGGGGGCTTCTTTTTGCCGGCGGCATGATGCAGCTCAATCATCTGGCCAACCGCCTGATTGTCCGTGAAGGGGTCAGCGACGACCTGGTCTTGTATCCTTATGCCGGCATCGACCTGCCACTGCTGGATTCGTGCAGCCTGCAGGCCGGATACATCGTGGAATACGAACGCAACCGCAGCGTCGATGCCCATCCAGCCTTCCCCCAGGGAACGCAAGTCTCCCTTTTTGTCCGATGGAAACGCCTTGGACTGAGCAACACTTTCTATGCCGGCGACAATCTGTTTCCGCTGTATCCCGCAAAAGGGCGCCTGCTCAACCAGGGAGACCCCTTCTACCAGTCGTCCCTGTACAACCGGACCGACCTCTTTGTCTATCTGATCCGCAACCGCGTCGTCAATTGTCTGTTTTCGTGGAATTTCCACTACACCCAAGACTACGGATTGGACCATCAGCAACAATTGATAGTGAGAATCAGCACCGAAGGTCTTAAAGGGTCGAAAACGCTGAACAATCTGTTTGGAAAATGAGTTATCTGTTGATCGTTGCCGGATTTGTTGTCCTCACCCTGGGGGCAGACTGGTTGGTGGACGGGGCTTCGGCCATTGCCCGCCGGCTCAAGGTCTCCGATTTGCTGATCGGCCTGACCGTGGTGGCTTTCGGCACTTCCATGCCCGAGTTGGTGGTCAATATTGTGGCCGCCGTCGAAGACAACAACGAAATCGCCCTGACCAATATCCTGGGCAGCAACTCCATCAATGTTTTTGTCATCCTGGGACTGACGGCCCTAGTCTGCCCGCTGACCTCACAACGCTCGATGCGTCGTTTCGAACTCCCGCTGAGCGTCCTGGCCGGGGTCTTTGCCCTACTGCTGGGAATGGATTTCTTTGTCGGCGACGCACCGGGCGGCATCGGACGGACCGACGGACTGCTGTTGCTGGCGGTCTTCGCCGTGTTCATGTTTCAAACCACCCGTACGGGGATCAAAAACGGGAACGAAGCCAAAAGCTCTGATGAAAAGGGAGAAAAACCTGTCTTGCTGGCTTTGCTTCTGATAGTGGCGGGACTGGTCGGCCTGGTGGGCGGGGGAGAACTCATCGTCAAGAACGCCGTCAAGATTGCCCGCGCCTGGGGCGTCAGCGATGCCGTGATCGGCGTGACGGTGGTGGCACTGGGCACCTCGCTGCCCGAACTGGCCACATCGGTGATGGCCGCTTCCAAGAAAAACGTCGATCTGGCCATCGGCAATGTCGTCGGCTCGAACATCTTCAATGTCTTTTTCGTGCTGGGTATCAGTTCTGTCATCCGACCTTTGGATGCCTATCCCAACCTGCTCGCCGACGCCTTCATGGCTTTCCTGGGCAGCCTGCTGGTGCTACTCTTCGTACAGGGACGCCGCCACCGGGTGGAACGCTGGCAAGGCGCTTTGCTGCTGATGGTCTATGCCCTCTACCTATGGATGCTCATCCGAGGCGTTTCGCAGTGATGGCTTCCACTTCTTCCACCGTCTTGGGCTTTTGTTTGTGTCCCAGCCGCCGCGGGCCGTCGGCAGTGACGGTGTAGTTTTCCTCGTTGCGGATACCGCCGAAATCGCGCCACTTCCCCACTTCCTTCCAGTTGATGAACTCGTCGTTGATGTGGCGCTGCTGCCACAGATCCATCAGTTCGGGGATGAAATACAATCCCGGTTCGACGGTGAAGACGTGTCCCGGACGCAGTTTCTTGGCAAAGCGCAGCGACTTGAGGCCAAACTGCGTGCTTTTGCTCTCGCCCTCGTCATAACCAACATAGACTTCGCCCAGGTTTTCCATGTCGTGCACGTCCAAGCCCATCTGGTGTCCCAGCCCGTGGGGGAGGAACAAGGCATGGGCACCGGCTGCCACAATATCGTCGGTGGCACCTCTTAGCAGACCCAATGCCTTCATGTTGTCGGCAATTTTGCGGCAGACAGCGAAATGCACGTCACGGTAGGCGACGCCCTCTGCCAAGTGTTCGATGGCGGTAAAGTGCGACTGCAGGGAAATCTCGTACATCATCTTCTGACGGTCGGTAAAACGGGGACTCACCGGGAAGGTGCTCGACAGGTCGCCGCAGTAGTGTGAGGGGGTCTCGGCCCCGGCATCCAGCAAAAACAGGTCGCCCGCTTTCAGAAGGTTGCCGTGATAGTGGTTGTGCAGGGTCTGCCCGTTTTTCGAAGCGATGATCGGGAAGGAGATGTCTCCGTCGGCAGCCAGGGCGATCTCATAGACCTTGGCGGCCACCTCGGCCTCATAGACTCCCGGACGGGCCGTCTGCATGGCGGCGATGTGCATATCGACCGAAATATCAACACCTTTTTCAATTTCGGCGATCTCTTCGGCCGATTTTATCTCCCGTTGGGCAATGATGGCCTTGGTCAGCGGCAAGGAGACCTTTGACTCCAGTTCGCCGGGACGGCAGCCCAGCCACTCGGCCAACTTGATTTGGACAGCATGGTGGTAAGGGAGCACAAAGTGGATCTGCCGATGCTGTTGCAACGCCTTGGCGATGCACGAGGCTATCTCCCCGGTGGGCAGCACCTGCGCCACCCCGACAGCGGCAGCCCGCTCTTCCATGGTGGGCTGGGGACCCATCCACACAATATCGTCAATGGTATAGTTGTCGCCGAAGAGTATCTCCCGGTTTTCATCGATGTCCATCAGGGCGGTGATACCCGGAAAATCGATGCCGAAATAATAAAGGAAGCTGCTGTCCTGACGGAAACGATAGCAATTGTCGGGATAGTTCATCGGACTCTCTTCGTTGCCGGGGAACAATACCAGACCGCCGCCCAGGCGGCGGGCCAGCGTCTGGCGTCTTTGCTGATAGGTGGATGCTGCAAACATGGCGTTGTTGTTTTTTTGATGACGTAAAGGTATGAAAAAAAAGCGACCTTGCGGCCATGAGGCGCAAGATCGCTGCTTGTTTCTTCAGATAAACAGGGTCATTTATCCAAGGTGGATTGCCTCAGACGGGCAAGCATCGGCGCAAGTTCCGCATTCGGTGCACATTCCCGGATCGATCTTGTAGATGTCACCTTCAGAAATAGCGCCGACGGGGCATTCGTCAATACAGGTTCCGCAAGCAACGCAATCTTCGCTAATAACGTAAGCCATAGTCGTACAATAAATTTATGGAGGTTGTCCTCCGGGGTTACTAATTCACGGCAAAAATAGCAGTTTTTTCGCATACCAACACGGGGAGCTGCAATATTTCTCGAAAAAAATCGTTTTACTTGGGCTTGAACTACTGTATGAAACGCCCCGACAAGACATTTTGGAGCCTTCTTTTGCTGAGCCTGGCGGTCCTTCCCTTATCGGCCCAGCATAAAAAACCGCAATATCTGCAATACGAGGATATGCGGCCCTACCACTTCGGCTTCTTCGTCGGCCTGCATACCCAGGATTTCCAGATTGCGCACACCGGAGCGGTCGATGAAAACGGAGCCACCTGGTATGGCAGCGTCCCTTCCTATTCGCCCGGATTCAGCGTGGGCGTGCTGGGCGACTACCGCCTGCGCGACAACCTGAGCTTGCGGCTGAGTCCGACCATCCATTTCGGCTCGAAGACCATGGCGCTGGTGTCCGACCAACCCGACTGCGAGATTGTCACGACCAACATCCGCTCCAACTACATCATGCTGCCGCTGAACCTGCGCTACCGGGGTGCCCGCACCGACAACTACCGTCCCTATCTCCTGACCGGTGTCAGCCTGGGCATCGATGCCGGCCGGCGCAAAAAGAAAGAGATCCAGCTCAAGGAACTGAACACCTATTGGGAAATCGGCGTGGGCTGCGATTTCTACACCCCCTATTTCCGCTTTGTGCCGGAATTGAAGCTTTGTCTGGGGTTGAGCGACATTTTCGAACACAACCGCAACGAGGAGAGCGATGCCGCCTTCGTCCACTACACCAACGCTTTCGAGAAGATATCCTCGCGCCTGATTGTGTTGAGTTTTCAGTTTGAATAAAGCGACTTCATCTGCAGAGTCAGACCCGCCACCAGTGCGGCCGTCTCGGTGCGAAGACGCATGTCGCCCAAAGTGACGGGCGTATATCCCAAAGACTTGGCTTTCTCCACCTCTTCAAGGCTGAAATCACCCTCCGGACCTATCAGCACCACAGCGTCGCGACCCGCTTGGCAACAGTCGTTGAGCAAAAGCCGCGGACCAGCCTCCGACTCCGGATGGCAATGACAGATGAAACGATCCGCCTCGGAAAACCGGGTGACAAAATCGTCGAAGCCGGTCAGTTCGCCCACCTGGGGCAAGGTGGCCCGCTGCGACTGCTTCATGGCCGATATCGCAATCTTGACCAACCGGTCGGTCTTCAACATACGACGTTCCGAAAAGCGGCACGAAAGGAAAAACAACCCGTCGATGCCGATTTCCGTCAACTTCTCGGTGAGCCACTCCATCCGGTCGAGGTTCTTGGTCGGCGCCACCGCCACATACAGGCGGCCCGGACGTGTCTTTTGAGGCAAGGTCTCGAGAATCTCCACACCGCAATGTCTGGGATGCGCCTCGACGATGCCGGCCGTATAGAAACAGCCCCGGCCGTCGGTCAGACGGATCCTGTCGCCGGGCTGCATACGCAGCACCCGCACACAGTGGGCCGACTCCTCCTCGGGCAAGAAGGGATTCTCCAGAATATCGGGCGTATAGAAAATATGCATAGGCGTTTCCAGTTCCTGTGACAAAATTATAACAAATCTCTTTTCGGGAGAAGACAAAAAAAAGAGGAAGCGTTATTGGCGCTTCCTCTCTTAAAAAAGCTTATCTCCCGACAAACTCTCTTCATTAACCTTAAATCTAATACCATGAAAAACACGGAACAAATATATGTCCTTTTTTTATTGCCTCCAAATACTGCTTTCCGAAAAATTGGCAATTAGCACGTTTTATCTCAAATTTAACAGATTATAAGCATTCGGGGGATGTATCTTTATTCATTTTGGAAACATTTCCACAGCGGCTCGTCCTCGGGGAAAGGGGCCGTGACCTCTATCAATTCTTTGCTGACAGGATGGATAAAGGAGATTTTCCGGGCGTGCAACGAGATGCCGCCTCCCGGATTGGAACGCGGAAAACCGTATTTCAAATCGCCTTTGATGGGGCAACCCATGGCGGCCAGCTGGCAACGGATCTGATGATGCCGACCCGTCTTGAGGTCGATTTCCAGCAGGCAGTAGCGGTCGCTCCGACCCACCAGGCGATAATGAAGTATGGCCTTCTTGGCCCCGGGGCGCATGTGGTCATAGACATACGACTTGTTCTGCTGCTCGTTGCGCACCAGATACTGCTCGAGTGTGGCTTCCGGTTGCCTGGGGACCTCCTTGACGATGGCCAGATAGGTCTTGTGCACCTCGCCGTTGCGAAACATCTCGTTGAGCCGCGCCAGGGCCTTGCTGGTACGGGCAAAGACCACCACCCCCGACACGGGCCGGTCCAGACGGTGTGCCACTCCCAGGAAGACATTGCCCGGCTTGTGGTATTTTTCCTTGATCCACTGCTTGAGGCTGTCTTCGAGCGACACATCGCCCGTCTTGTCGGACTGGACAATCTCGGAGCCCGACTTGTTGATGATGATCAGATGGTTGTCTTCGTAGAGTACCGTCATGGCGATAAGAAAAAAAAAAGACCGTATCTGAGATACAGTCTGACACACTTTACCGTGTGAGGGCGGCACGAGCCTTAGGCCAGTTTGTTGACAGCAACGGTCAAACCCGACTTCAGGTTGGCAGCCTTGTTCTTATGGATGATGCCCTTCTTGGCCAGGCGATCCAACATCGAACATACCTTGGGCAGCATAGCTTCAGCCTCAGCCTTGTCCGTGGTGGCACGAAGTTTGCGGACAGCATTGCGTGCGGTCTTGGCATAGTAACGGTTGTTCAAACGTCTGGTCTGAGTCTGACGGATTCTCTTCAATGATGATTTGTGATTAGCCATTTCAAAATTGCTTTTAAAGTTAGTAGCCCATAGCAGAATCGAACTGCTCTTTCAAGAATGAAAATCTTGCGTCCTAACCGATAGACGAATGGGCCTTACCTCGCAAATCCGGTCCGCCGTTTGCGGCCATTTTTGCGGCTGCAAAGATAGGCTAAAAATCTATCCTGCAAAAGTTTTTTGAAAATTTTTTGGACGCAACTCCCGTTTTTTCCTGAAAATCAATCTCCAAGATGCAGAATCGACTGGTAACGAGCGCTGTCAGAGAGTATCTTGACGGCTTCTGTAACGGCCTCGTCATCGACCAAAGAAGCCTCCAACTGACCCCTTTGGTAATAATAACGGAGTATGATCTCCTGACGAAGGAGCTTTTCTATCTCCGGACGGAACTGATCCAGGTCATGGGCCAGGTCTTTGCCGATCTTTTTTTCCAAGGCGGCGAACTCCTCACTGGCCGTCTGCATGAATCCTTCGTATTCGAGGACCCGTTTCAGGGTCTTCATCTCCTGGCGGCTGCGCAGGTCGTAATTGACGCCGCGCTTTATCACAAACTCCTTGAAAGAGCGATAGTCCTGTTCGCTCAGCCGGAACTCGCGGGCCGGGGCTATCGCTCCGTGTTCGCGGGCATAGAGGTTGGCGTAATCGAAAATATGGTTGTCAATGACCAACTGGACCGACAAATTGGACAATTCGGGCACCTTCACCTCGACATCGGGCAGAATGCCGCCCCCGTCGCGCACCTGACGGCCGTGCCGGGTCGAAAAGACAGTGGTCAGGCTGTCGGGAATGCGTCCCACACTGCCGTCGGCAGTGCGGTTGGCATAGTCGATGGCCTGGATGCAGCGGCCGCTGGGGATATAGTATTTGGCCGTGGTCACCTTGAGCATGCCGTTGTAGGCCACCTCGCGCGTGGTCTGCACCAGACCCTTGCCATAGGTGCGGGATCCGACGATGACAGCCCGGTCGAGGTCCTGAAGTGCGCCGGCCACGATTTCCGAAGAGGAAGCCGAACCGTTGTTGGTGAGCACCACCAAGGGCATCTGCGTGTCGAGCGGTTGGCGCATCGTCCGGTAAATCCGGTCCCAAGTGGGCACCCGTCCGCGGGTCGAGACAATGATCTCGCCCTTGGCGACAAACAGATTGCATATGGACACCGCCTCTGTGAGCAGACCGCCGCCGTTGCCGCGCAAGTCGAGAATAAGACGGGTGGCTCCCCGTGCCTTGAGTTGTTCGGCGGCCCGGCGCACCTCTTCAGCCGCCTTGTCGGTGAAACTGTTCAGATAGATATAGCCCGTCTCGGCATCCACCATGCCGGCATACTGCACCTGGTCTATCACAATCAATTCGCGCCTGATCTTGACTTTGAGGAGTTTCTTCTGGCCCTCACGGCGCAGGAGCAGCACCAGTTCCGTGCCTGGCTGGCCGCGCAGTTTCGAACTGGCGTAGGAAACGTCCTGCCCCTCCATCTTCTCACCGTCGATTTCCACAATCTCGTCTCCGAACTGGACCCCTGCTTTCTGGGCAGGCAAGCCTTCGTAGGGTTCGGTGACATGGATCTTGTCGCCCCGACGGCCGATCAGGGCCCCGATTCCGCCGTACTCGCCCGTGGTGATGTATTTGAAATCGGTCATTTCCTCCTCGGGGATATACTCCGTGTATGGGTCGTAGTCGGACAACAGCCCGTCGATGGCGTTCCCGAAGGCGGCGTCCACATCGGTCGAGTCCACATAGAACTCACTGAGTTCCCTGAAAATGGAAGAAAAGATATTATAGTTGCGGCTGATTTGGAAATTGCGGTCGAGGGGCATTGCCGCCGGACTCAACATTCCAACTAATGCGATGATTATTAGGGCCGAAAATAGTATGCGCGGTTTCTTGTCCATAGCTGGTTCGCCTGTTCAAAAAATTTTTCCCGAAATTTTTCATGCAAATATATTGCATTATTCGAAATAACACCGTACTTTTGCTCCGCTTTTCGCAAGAATTAGCAAATCTTCTTCAGTAGCTCAGTCGGTTAGAGCACCTGACTGTTAATCAGGGGGTCGTAGGTTCAAGTCCTACCTGAAGAGCCCTAAGCAGTTGCAACGATGTTGCAGCTGCTTTTTTTGTTCGTCTTCTTTGATGGTTTTTATTTGGCAAAGACAGAGAAGAGAGATATTTTTGCAGAAAATAAAACCATGCACTCCTATTTCATAAAAGCGCTATGAAAAAAATGCTGTCCATCCTCGCAGGCCTGCTCTGCCTGTCGGTCGCCCTGGCACAGGAACCGGATGCAAGAGGCAATGCCGCCCGGCTCTACCGCCTGTCGGCCCAGCAGTTCCAAGAGGAAGAATTCGCCATTTGCTACCGCAGTATAGAAACCCTGTTTTCGGATTATTCCTCCAAGCTGCTCACAGAGGCTCTCAGCACCGACCAGCAGGAACATGCCCGCTTCATGCAGGCCGCCTCGGCTTTCCGGCTGGGCAGGATGGATGCCAGTTCGAAGTTGAAGCAGTTTCTGCTCGACTTCCCCCTGTCGGTCTATGCCCCCACCGCCTATTTCTACCTGGGCTCCTGCGCCATGAACGCCGGACAGTACCAGGATGCCCTGGAGGCCTTCCAACTGTGTCCCCGCTCCTGCCTGTCGAAAAAAGACTACGAAGACTTCCGCTTCCAACTGGCGGTGACCAACTTGCAACTGGGACGCGAAAAAGAGGCGCGCCCCTTGTTTGAGGAACTGTTGGACGAAGGCGGCCGCTATGTGGGGTCTGCCACCTATTACCTGGCCTATATAGACTACAAGGAGGGTCGCCACGAGGAGGCCTTGGCCGGATTCCGCAAAGTCGGAGACATCGATGCCTACCGGCAGACCGTCCCCTATTTTGTCATGCAACTGCTCTTCCACCAGGGGGAATATGCCCAAGTGCTGACCATGGCCGAAAAGATGCTGCAGGAGAATCCCAGTGAGTCCCAACGCATCGAACTTTACCGGCTGTCGGGGGCATCCTATTATGAACTGGGCAATTACAGCGCCTCGCAAGACTGCTATCGGCAGTATCTTGCTTTCAAGCCCGACCTGCTGCGCTCAGACGCCTACCGCATCGGCATGGACTATTTCCACGACAAGCGCTATGCCGAGGCGACCGACTACCTTTCCCAAGCCACGGAAGGACAGGATGCCCAGGCCCAGAATGCGGCCTATCATCTGGGGGTTTGCTACCTGCAACAACAGAAGGCCGACATGGCCCGCATGTGCTTCGAGAGAGCCTCGCTCTACGACTACGACCGCCGAGCCAAGGAAGACGCCCTTTACAACTATGCCCTGCTGTGCTACGAGACCTCCTTTTCTCCCTTCGACGAGCAGATCAAAGCCTTCGAACGGATTCTCACCGAGTTCCCCGACAGCCGGTATTCCGACCAGATATACAGCCACCTGGCCGATGCCTTCCTGAGTTCGGGCAATGAGCAGGCCGCCATCGATTTCATCGACAAAATCGATCACCCCAGCCGCAATATGCTGGAGACCAAAAGCAAACTGTTGTTCCAGCAAGGCATGGAACTGTTCAACAACGCCCGCTACGACGAGGCCTGCAAGAAGTTTTCGTCGGCCATCTCCGTAGGCAACCAGACAGGCATGTCCGTGGCCGAAGCCACCTATTGGCGCGGCGAGGCCTATTACCAGACCAATCATCTCAGCGCCTCGGCCCGCGATTTCCGCGCATTCCTCTCGGCTCCTGGAGCCCAGGGCATGAAAGCCTGGCCGGCCGCCCACTACAATCTGGCCTACTGCTATTTCAACACCAACAACTTCAACGACGCCCTCTACTGGTTCGGGAAATACACCGAAATAGGAAGTATCCGGAAGACTCCCGGCTATGCCGACGCTCTCAGCCGCATAGGCGACTGCTACTACTACGGTCGCAACTACCAGCGGGCTGTAGAATATTACCAGGCGGCCGACCGGGAATCGGTCGCCGGCAACGACTACGCCGTCTATCAGCAAGCCTTCTCCCTCGGACTGCTCAAAAAGAACGACGAAAAAGCCGCATTGCTGGCCCAGTTTGAAAAACGCTTCCCGAAGTCGGACTATCTGCCGCAGGCTCTCTTTGAGCAGGGGCGTGCCTATATTGCCACCAAGCGGACACCCCAGGCCATCGCCGCCTTCGAAAGGCTCATCCAAAAAAGTCCCGGCAGCGACCTGGCCCGACAGGCAGGCATACAGACCGGTCTGCTCTACTACCAACAGGGGGATGCCGAAAAAGCCATCGCCGCCTACAAGAACGTGGTCGGCAACTATCCCGGCAGCAGCGAGGCCCAGACGGCCGTCAACGACCTGCGATCCATCTATGTGGCCACCAATCGCGTAAGTGAGTATGCCCAATATGTGGACGCCCTGGGCGGCCGCTTCAAGATGAAGGCCGGAGAGCAGGATTCCCTGTCGTACGAGGCCGCCGAACGCCTGCTGGTCAACCGGCAGAAGACCGAGGCGCTGGCCGCCTTCCAGTCCTACCTGAAAATGTATCCCCAGGGATTTTTCAGTGCAGAGGCCAACTACTATTGCGCCAGTCTGCTCAACGAACAGCAGCGCATGGAGGAGGCTGTCCCCTATTATCAGGCCGTGACCACCCACAAAGGACATGCCTTCGTGCCCGAGGCGCTGGTACAGTTGTCCGAGTACTCCTATTCCAAGCAGCAATATGCCCAGGCTCTCGACTACTACCGACAGCTGGATGCCGTCACTTCCGACCGGGCCCAGCGGCTCACCGCACGCACCGGCATCATGCGCTGCCTGGCGGCCCGGGAAGAAAGCCGCGAATTGCTGGACGCCGCCTCGCAATTGATGCAGGAGAGCAACCTGTCGCCCGATTTGCTGCGTGAAGCCCGCTA
This sequence comes from Bacteroidales bacterium, assembly GCA_017958305.1. GTDB lineage: Bacteria > Bacteroidota > Bacteroidia > Bacteroidales > UBA1402 > UBA1757. Next base: position 32,092 of record JAGDCW010000028.1, read on the forward strand.
CCACAAAGCCATGTCGCTGATCCGCCTGAACCGCACCGAAGAAGCCGTGGCCGACATGGAAACCCTGGCCAAGGAATCCAAGACCGCCTACGGCGCCGAAATCCGCTACCGCCTGGCCCAGTACTGTTTCGACCAAGGCAACACCGACAAGGCCGACCAGCTGGCCCAGCAGTTCCTGCAGGAAGGCACACCCCACAAATATTGGATGGCCCGCTGCTTTGTCCTGCTGGCCGACATCAACATGCAACGCGGCGACGATTTCCAGGCCCGCCAGTACCTGCTGAGCCTGAAGGAGAACTATACCGTCCAGGACGATATCCAGGAGAAAATCTCCGAACGACTGAACAAGATTACCGAACGCAGCCACATAGAATAGTCATGAAAAAAGCCTCCCTATCCCTCGCTCTGGCCCTTTGCTGCAGCTTGTTGTCGGCACAGACGGCCGACTCCCTGATCAGACGGGCCATACTGTTGGAAAAAGAATACATCCCGACCATCGAAAATGCCGGAAAGATCTACCAGTCGCCCGGGCAGGAAACGGTCAAGACCAACAAGGAGAAAATCGTCTTTGCCTTGGACGGCCATCCGACCGATGCCAACAAGGAAATCGTCCCCCTCAGGGCGGCCGAGGCCCGGACCCATTTCCCCGACCAGCAAAAACGAGGTTACCTGAGAGTGGGCGGCGGCAACCATTTTGCCTTCCTGGGCGACGGCCAGCTGAACATCCTGCGCCAAAGCCGGCAGACCCTCGACCTGAACCTTTGGCACCGTTCGCAGTCGGTGCCGGCCCAGGACAATCACTGGAACAGCGACAACCGCCTCCAACTCAACTACAAGCTGCATCTGGGCTACTCGGAACTGGAAGCCGGGATAGCGGAGCGTTTCGGCAGCTGGCACTACTATGCCGACGCCCCCAACCCCGCTGCCGCACAGATCCCCGACAACCAATGGTCGTCCGACACCCGGGTATTTGTCTCGATGAAATCGAAACCCTGGGACAAAACCGTCGATTACAGTGTCCAAATAGAAGAGCACCTCTTCCGCCTGGGAACTGCCACCACATTGGGACAACCCGCCGGCCCGACAGAAACGGAGACCCATGCCCAAGCCCGGATGGCCTGGCATTTCCAGGACGACTGGACCGCCGCCGTTGACGGACAAGTCCGCTATCTGGGCTACCTCAACTCTCCCTATGCCCTGGGCAACCGGCTATGGTTTGAACTGCATCCCGAAATCGAGTACCAATGGGGCTATTGGCAGATGGCCCTGGGAGCGAGAGTTTCCAACGGAGACGGTCTGAAAGCCGCACTGACGGCCTCCGCCCAAAGGGACCTGGGCGAAAAGGCGGCTGCCGGGATTTTCGTGGACGGAGGAGAAAAGTTCTATTCCTATCGTGAAGGATTGCTCATGAATCCCTATTTGTCGCCCGATCTGCGGCTGGAGACGCAATACTCTCCTTTCATCATACACGCCGACCTGTGGTGGCGGCCGCTCGAGAACTGCATGTTCAGTCCCCAAATGGGATTCCGTACCACCCAGGATATGCCGCTTTTCTACAACGTGAGTCCGGCCATCGGCACGAGCGGCACCAAACAGGCCTCCAAATTGTTTGGCACAGCCCCGGTCGATGCCAGCCAATGGTATGTGGCCCTGCGGGCGGATGTGGCGCTCTATCAGATGTGCCACCTCAATGCCGACATCCGCTACAACCATTACCATGCCTACCGTACGCAGGAAAGCGACGCCCTGGCCAACCTCCTTGCAAATGCCGGCAGCCATCTTTGGTACAAGCCCAACCTGGAGGCCAACCTGGAAATCGAGGTGAAACCTACCGAGCGCATTGCCCTGCAAGCCGAATACTATTGGGGCGGCAGCCGCTATGCCTATACCGAAAACGAGGATAGCCAGCGGCTCGACGACCTGCATCTGCTGTCGGCCACATGCTCCTACAAGGTCAACGCGCAAATAGGCGCCTTCGCCTCGGTCTGGAACCTGCTCAACCGCCGCACGGAAGTATGGAACCGCTATGCCAGTTACGGCACGACCGGTGTGGTCGGTGTGTCTTTCTCCTTCTAGGATTTTGCCATGTTCGTCAAGACCCAGGCCATCGTGCTGCACAAGATAAAGTACAGCGACAGCGATGCCATCGTCTGTCTCTACAGCCGTGAGTTCGGGCGGATCTCCTACCTGGTGTCGAACAAGAGCAAGAAAAGCAAGCTGAGTCAGTCGCTGTTGCAGCCGCTCAGCCTGATCGAGTATGAGGGAGAGCACAAGGGCAGCCGCGAGTTGCAACGCCTGCGCGAAGCCCATTGCTACCAACCCTTTGCCGACCTGCCGCTGAACCCCTACAAGAACGCCATTTCCCTGTTTTTATCGGAAGTTTTGTACCGCGTCCTCATGGAAGAGGAACGCAACCTGCCGCTCTACGACTATCTGGAGCACGGCATCCAGATGCTGGACCTCAGCGAAAAGGGGACGGCCAATTTTCACTTGGCCTTCCTTATCCACCTGACCAAATTCCTGGGATTCTATCCCAACTTGGAGGAAAACCGTCCGCACTGGTATTTCGACCTGGCGGCCGGCAGCTTCTGTCCGGTCCGGCCGCCGCACAACGCCTGGCTCAGTCCCGAAGACGCCGCCCGTTTTGCCACCCTGCTCAGGATGAACTTCGACAACCTGCACCTGTTCCGCTTCGACCGTCACCAGCGCACCGACCTGTTGCGCCAGATCCTGGACTATTACCGTATCCACCTGACCGACTTCCCGGAGATCAAGTCGCTGACCATCCTCGAGGAAATGTTCGACGACCAAGTGCTTCCACACTGAAGGTGCAGTTGTCCAATTCGACAGAAAAGACTACTTTTGCGGCGTATTTTCCATTTGGGCCTTCCCGCCCGACCATGGTCCTGTAGTTCAATGGATAGAATCGCGGTTTCCTAAACCGTTGATCCGGGTTCGATTCCCGGCGGGACTACTGCTGGCAGCGATAGTAGAGAGTGGAGCAGTTTTCGGGGCGGAACACCTGCTCGGCCGTTTCGCGGATGGAAGCAGGCGTCACCCCAAGGGTCAACTTACAATCGTCAAGATAATTTTCGGCGCAACTCACCGTCTCGTACCAGCAGAGCTGCGTGGCCACATGCTGGCAGTTGGTGTTACGGAATAGATAGGCCGACTCATATTTGTTTTTGACTTTCTGCAGTTCCTCGGCCGACACTTCTTCCGAAACGAAGCGTGCCAACTCCTCATTGAGACCCTGCTCGGCTTCTTCAAGCGAAACGCCAACCACCGGCTTGCCGGTAAACTGGATGCTGCCGGCCGAAACCTCCGCCTCGCCGCCCACATAGATGTCCAGTCCGCTGAACAGCAGGCGTTCCTTGACCAGGCGTTGGAACAGCCTGGCCGAACGGCCGCCGGCCAGCAGGTCGGTCATCAGGTCGCATTCGCGGTAGCCCGGTTCCGACACCGAAGGGGCATGCCAGCATTTGTACAAGGCATCCAAGGGCACTGGACGGACAACCTCCAGGGTGTGGGCTTCGTGTTGCCTGGGCACCAATGGCAGGCGGCGAGCCCTGATTCCCCGGGCGGGGATGTCTCCGAACCA
>JAGDCW010000163.1 GCA_017958305.1 Bacteroidales bacterium
AAAAGTTCACGCTGGTAGCGGAAACGGTCGTTCAGGCTCATGCTCCGCTGCAAGTCGGTATGCTGCCGGCTGCCCAGCGACTGCTGCAAGGTGTCCTGCCCGCGCTGCTGTTCGTAATAGTCGGCCAGCGACTGGGGTGCGGCCTTTTCCGAGGCGGGTTCCGGCGCAGGTTCGGTGTCCGGTTCCACGGAAGGCTCCGGTTCGGGCTCGATGGCTTCCGGTTCGGGTTCGGGCCCGATGACTTCCGGTTCGGGTTCTGTTTCGGCGGAAGGCTCCGGCGCAGGCTCGGTATCCGGTTCCACGGAAGGCTCCGGTTCAGGAGCAGGCTGCGGCTCGTTTTCCACTTCGGCCTTTTCCGGCTCAGAGGCGGCTTCCAACTCCTGGCGCAGGTCCTCCAGCTGCTGCCGCAGATAGGCGACTTCCTCCTCGAGGCTCGACAGGGTCCGTTCCAGACGATTGATGATCTGTGTTATTTCTTTCATTGTCAATGATTGATCGATAGGATGAAACGCTCCAGGTCGGTTTTGACCTGAGCATAAGGTATTTTGCTATAATTCAACGTAAAAGCTATCGCATAACGACGGCTGCCCAAGGTATAGTAGCCGGCGTAGGCCCGAACTCCCGTGCGTGAGCCGCTTTTCAGGCGCAACTCACCGGGCAGTCCAGCCCCCAGACTGCGGACAGTGCCTTCCCGGCCCGCCTGGGGCAGCGACCGGGCAAAGAGACGGGCATGGGCGCTGCGGTCCATGTAACAGAGGACATCCACCATCGAGGCGGCGGAAAAAGCCGTCTGCGGCGCCAGTCCGCAGGCATCCTTCAAGAACCACGACCCGCAGTCGATGCCCTTGCTTTCCCAGAACGACTGGACAGCCTGCAGGCCCTGGGCGGCCGAAACCGGGCCGCTGCACCCCTGGGCACGGGCCACCGCCCGAGCCAGGTATTCGGTAAACATATTGAGGCTGTGATAGTTGATTTGCCGGATGATTTCCTGCAGCGGCTGCGAACGATGATGCAGGAGTATCCTGTCTTCCGACAACTGCAAGCGCCTGTCCCCGGAGCGGAACACTTTGTCGGCCCGGCAGCGGTAGCCCTCGATATGCATCGGCCGGCCTCCGATCTGGACACCCTGCCGCCGCAACTCGCCTTCCATCAAATCGACCAGACAAAGTTCCGGATCGGGAATGTCGCCCTTAACGACGAAACGCTCCTGACGAGGCGGAATCGAGCCCGTCAGCAGGCGCTGCCAAGAGTAAGGCTCGCCATGGAAATAGGCGCTGTCGCCCTGGCCGCCCGCCCGCAGGCGATTGTCGATGGCCAGACGGGGCAAGGCCGGCGTTGTCTCCAGCATTTCGGGACAACTGCCCTCCTCGCCCGAGAGCAGGGTCAGGCGGAACTGGTTGTCGTAAACAGCCACGCCATAGACGCCGGCGGCATAATAGTTGCCCATGTCCTCCCAGGTCCAGCCCGGCGACAAGGGCTCTTCGTCGAAGACCTCCGACCACAGCAGCACCTGGCCTTCGACAAGGCGGATGCCTCTACGGCGCAACACGTCCACCCATTGCTGCAGAAAGTCCCTCTGCGATGCGGCGGCATATTCGGAACCCAGGCTGGGATCGCCCCCGGCCACTATCCAGAGATTGCCGCGGAGCACCGGCCCTTCGATGCGGCCGTCATAGGCCAGCAAAGTCTCGAAGCAATAGTCGGGGCCCAGGCATTCCAAAGCGGCGGCCGTGGTGACAAGCTTGGTCACCGAGGCAGGCGACATGGCCTTTTCAGACTGGTAGTCGGCAACCGTGCGGCCGTCGTTCAGAGAGCGCACACAAACCGAGACCGAGGCATGGCGATAGGCCTCCTGACGGAACACCGACAGGTCCTGGGCAATCGACGTTGACACCAGCATCGATGCCAGCCACAGCAACATGGTCTTTTTCCAGCCGTCCATAGTTCCCATCACCATTCGTAATACATCAGGAAACCCGTCAGGGACACCTGATTGAAAAGTTTGACCAGATGCTTTTCCTTATCGACAGCCAGCACCTCGACCTTGTATTCCTTGTCCAAGCCGGAATAGCCCCGGGTCGAGACATACAGGCTCAACTTTTTCTTTTCGGCCGGATCGTCCGACAAGGACATCTCCAAGTAGGTGCGCTGGTCGTCGGTCTGGAAAAGGCAGCTTTTCGCCTGGGGACGGAAAGACAGCTGGTGCTCGTTCTCGTTATAGAGATACAGCGCCCGGCTGCTGGAATACACCCCTACGGTTTCCTGCGCCTGGATATAGCTTTTGGTCTGCTTGACAATGGAACTCTCCTGCTGGCAGGCGGTCATAAGCAGTAGCATGAGAGCCGACACGGCCCACGGCAAAACCAAGATTCTATTGCTTGTTTTCATTGGGATATGTTAGTTTGCGACGTATCATTTCGGTAAGACGGCCTTGGGCGTCCAAGATCCTGACTTCCAGCCAATGGCTTTCCTTATCGGTCCAGCGGACAATCGGCCCTTCAACGGCCTTGCCGTCCCAGGACCATTGCAAGGTGGCATCCTGAGGCTGTGTCTTGACATCGAGCAGCACCAGGCTGTCCCGGGCAGCCGCCGCGGTATTGACATAAAGGGCGTTGTAGGAAGGCGAAACCGGCACGGCGAGAGTCTGCAGCGTGGTGCTGAGGGAATCGACCGCCTCAGTGCCCGAAAAGGCGATCAGGTCGATCTGGTAATTGTTGGATGGCGACAGGCCTTCCAAGCCCAACCGGGGCTCAGACAAAGTGGTGTCGCGACTCTCCGAGCTGCGAGGATTGGTCCACCGGAGTTGCCAGGAGTCGGCTCCGTAGCCGGCCCAGGTCAGCGCTGCCACATGATAGGCGGCCTGCGTAACAAGGGATGACTCCAGCGTGGGAACGACCGTCACCAGACAGGAATCCTGCTGCCTGCCCCGGTCGGTCACGGCCCGGATCCAGGCCTTGCCGGCACTGACAGCCGTCACTTGGCCGCGAAAACCGACGCTGGCCACCGCAGGATTGGAGCTTTTCCACTCGATATCCGTGGCTGTTGCCTCGGCGGGGGTATAATCGGCCAACAGCAACTGCGTCGTCCCCACTTTCAGCCGCAGGACGTGGTCGAGCACGGCAAAAGACTGCATGGGCACATATTCGGCCACATGGTACCAGTCGGCCTCGATACACCAGTTGTTGTCGAAATCGTCCTGCGACAGGCTCCGCCAGGCGGCATTGGGCGACTCTTTGTACAGATCGCCCTTGCCCACGACGGCCGGCCCGTTATCGACGCCGATCCAGGCACCATTGTCGAAGGCTATCTCGACCAGCACCTCCTCACCGGCCAGCAACGATGTGGTATCGTCGAGCAAGTCGACCGAGACGGAAGTCTGGCCTGCAACCTGGTCGCTGGACAAGGTCCGGGTCACCGTGGCGCGCTTTCCGTAACTGATTTTGAACGTCAGTTGCGAGGGAGTGTCCGGATCAAGTTTGACGGTGACTCTGCCGATATGCTCGCCCACATGGGCCTGCACATCTGCCGCATCCCAACGGACGGCTGCGGCGAAATAGCCGTTCTCGACCCCGATATAACTGTCTATGATGCCTGCCCAGGACGTTGTGCCGCTATAGTCCTCTTCGCCCTTGAGCAACATCGTCACAGGACAGTTTTGGCTGCCGCCGCTCAGACTCAGCGACTGTTCAAAACGGGTATAGCCTTCCAGCTGGCACACCAGCCGGTAATCGCCCGCCGGAATGTCTCTGAATAGATAGTTGCCGTTGGCATCGCTCAGAGTCGTATAGGAACGTACCGCCTGACGGCGCAGGCCGACGCGGGAAGACTGCGCCTGAGAGGGAGCATCCTCCTGCATCAGATACAACAGAGCGTCTGCCAGCGGCTCCTGATGCCGGTTGGTGACAACGCCACCCAGATAGACCGTCTCGTTTTCCTCCTTCACCCGGAAGGCAACCACACCTTCCTCCTCGACAATGTCGTAGAGCCCGTATTTCAGAGGAAGCGACGACCAGCTGACAGAAGCCGGCGTGGTGTTGGGTGTGAAAGATGTCAGGCCGGAACCGCCCGGATAGAAGGCCGTAGTCAGCGAAGATTTGTTCCGGCGCACCGGATACATGCACTCATGGTCGGGATAGACATTGATATCGTTGCGCTGCCACAGGTCCTTGGCCTTGTAGCCATCAAAAACGTAATTGTCGGATTTGTCCACATGATAGATGAGCAGACCATGGCTGTAGATATAGGCATCCCATCCCCTCCGCTGCCGGTTCTCGAACAGGAAATACTCGTTCGGATTCTCGGTATCGAGCCTGTAGGCCTTTTTCCCGTCTATCGGAGGGAGGCTCAGCTGGCCGGCCGTCAGCGGTTCGGGCTGCAGCCAGCCCAGCTCCATCAGTTCCTCGGCATTCAGATAGGGAGGCGTACGGTCGTCGTTGTTGTAGCAGCCCGTAGCCATCAGGGAAATATTACCCAGTCCCAGGGCGTCGCCGCCGCTTTTCTCGTAGTCGGTGTCATAGAAGTCGGGCAAGCCCAGGGTATGGCCGAACTCATGGCAGAAAGTGCCTATAGAGGTCATTTTTTTTCCAAACCACGACAGTTCCGCCGAACAGGCATAGCTACCCAGGCGGAGACCTCCGATGGAGCCCATGTCGCTCAAGTAGTAGGAATGGGGCCAGACCGTATTCGCCCCGCCACCGTCCGACTCGCCATAACCGGCATAGAAAATGTAGATATTATCCAGACAACCGTCGTTGTCTGTATCGAACTCCGACAGGTCAACGCCTTTGCTATGGGCGGCCAATACGGCATCGTAGGCCATCTGCGGAGCGTTGGGCTCATCGTCATCGTCGCCGTTCTGCCCGTAGTAAGTCATCTCCTTGGGCAGCTGATAAGGGCCGACAACGACAAACTCGGGCACGTAGGCACCCCCGGAATTGTCCGAATAGTAGTCTCTGACCGAACCTGTGGCCCCATTGTCCGAATATCCGCTCTCATTGAGCAGCCTGTCGAAGGCCTGCCGGGCATCTTCATCGTTGGCATACTGGAAACCCACATCCTGAAAAGCCGCCAGAATGACCAGCGTCTTGGGAGGATGGGCATAGCCCCGGGCAGCCCGCAGGCCGGCCTGCTGCTCGCGTGCCTGGGCACGCCTGGCCCGGGCTTTGGAACTGACCGAAGCCGGAATCCGCGTCAAAGGGGTGGCCGCGTCGGTCAGGCGCAGGCTTCCGTCGGCCTGCCAGACGGCAGGGCGGTAAAAACCCTGGCTGTCGCGTCCCAGCAACCGGCCGGAGGCATCTGTCACATAGTGGAAATGTTCATCGCCATGAAGACGAATGGTCAGGGTGCTGCCATCGGGCTGCCTCACCTCGACGGGGCCGGGATAGGCCACCACCGCCTTCAGAGGCAGGCCGACACACAGCCAAAGCAGCAGAAGCAACAGCCGACAGTCGGGTATTCTCATTGACATACGTATTATTCGCGAGTTATACAGGTGCGTTTACAGGCCATAAAGTTATAACAAAAAAACCGACCCCAAAAGTCAAAAACTCTTGGGGCCGGTGATAGATTATAAAGCGGTATTACTCAGCTTATTTCTTCTCGATGATGACGGCTCTGTTCAGTTCAGCCTTGCTGAAGATGTCGTTGCCACCGTTCGACTTAACCTCGAACTGGTCGGCGTTCAGGCCATATTCACCGGTCAACAGCTTGAACAGGTAGTCGGCACGCTGCTGTGCGAGCTGGGCGTTGCGAGCCTTGGTGCCGGTCTTGCTGTCGGCGTTACCGGAAACGGTGAACGTAACGCCTTCGCCCTTGCTGACGATGTTCTTGACAACATAGTCGAGGTGAGCTTTCTCCTTGTTGCTCAGGGTAGCCTGACCAATCTCGAAGTAAACAACCATGGGCTTGCTCAGCAGTTCCTCGAAGGCAGCATCGCCACCCTTGCCCAGTCTGCTCTTCAGATCTTCGTTTTCGGCAGCCAGAGCCTTGTTCTGATCGGCCAGAGCCTTTTCGTTGGCTTCGGCTTTCTGCTTGGCGGCATCGGCAGCGGCGGCAGCAGCTTCAGCAGCGGCAACAGCGGCAGCGGCAGCAGCGGCGGAAGTGCTCTTGCGGGTCCAGTTCTTCTTGCCGAAGGTCCAAACGATACCCAGGGTAGCGGTGGTCTGAACATAGTTGGCAGTGTTGACACCGATCAGGTCGGTGTTGGCACCGGTGGCACGCAGATCCAGGGTCAGGGCCAGGGGCTCGGTCAGACGGAAGCTGTTCAACAGACCGGCACCGGCAGCCATACCGCCGCTGAATTTGGTCTTGGCATAACCTCCATGCAGATAAGGAATGAAGCTGTAGAAGCGATCTTCCTTATAACCCCAGAAGAAGTTGTTGATATTCCACAAGAAATCGAAGTGGAAATAGTTGAAATTAAAATCGTTGTTGTAGATGTTGTCGGCAAGACCCTGCCAGCCAAATCTTACACCGTAGCACGGCTCCAGCCACTTACCGATGTAAAGATCCAGTGCCGGGAAAGCAAAACCGGTCTCAACATTGACGCTCTTCTTGATAATACCGCTCAGGTTGTCCATGGCAAAGTTTACTCCAAGGCCTGCACCTACGAAGAAGTTGTCAAAAAATTCATTGGTCTCGTACGGACCCTTCTGAATGTTACCCTGCGCGTCACGGTTGTCTTCGTAAGCGAAGCTGGCGAAGCTGACCAGAAGTGCAGCGGCTACTACTAAAATTTTTTTCATAAGATATAATTTTGAAGTTAACAATACACTCTTTTTATTGTTCACTAGTCCCTAATTGGGACGGCAAAGATAATAACTTTTTTTTGATTATACACCGGACGCATATTTTTTTTCAACAAAATCT
>JAGDCW010000164.1 GCA_017958305.1 Bacteroidales bacterium
AACAATGGAACCTGGACGCCTACAGCGAGACCACCATCGCCAACCTGGCGGCCGATGCCGCCCATTGGACCATGAACTCCAAAGGTGGCCGCTACCAGAATGTCGTAGCCACCGACGGGGGCGAGCTCTATGCCAACGGACAGGTCATACCCGAGACCCAAGGCCTCTATGTCGGAGCCGGCGTACCGGCCGGCAGCCTGCTGCTGTGCTACGACCGAGGCAGCAACGGCAACGGCCTGCAAAACCAGGGCAGTGTGCCCCACACCATCAAGGGCTTGAAAGCCGGTCAGAAAGTCGAAATCACGCTACGCTCGTCATCGTCGGGAAACAATGGCATCTCGGCCGTTGACAACTTGGAAGGGGAATTCGGAGAAGACACCTACACACCTGCCACTTTCAAGAGCTATACTTTTACCGTTGTTGCAGATGGCGATGTCTGGTTCAAGAACAGCGGCGGCATCATCATCCGCAGCATCACAGTCTATGAGGAGCCCGAAGATGTCCGCCCGCAGGCGGCCATGCCTGTCATCCGCACCGAAAAGAAAACGGCCCGGATAGCCGGCATCGACAAGGAAATACTCCGGGTCAGCCTGAGCACTGAAACGCCCGATGCCACCATTCTCTACTCGCTGGTCGATCACGGCCATGTCGAAGACTATGCCCGCATTTACGAAGGGCCTTTCGACCTGGACCGCAGTTGCCGGTTCAGGGCGATAGCTGTCAAGGACGGGCTGCGCAACTCCGATGAGGCCGAGCAACAACTGGAAGTGCCGCTAGTGCTGCCCGCGGCAGGCCGTCCCTGGGTGCTCGATCCCGAACCGCTCGGACGCGGTGCCGTGGCCGTCAAGGCAGCCTCCACCAACTACTACCTCATCAGCTGGCGCTGGCTGGCCGACGATCCGGAAGACATCAGTTTCAACGTCTATCGCGACGAAACAAAAATCAACAACTCCCCCATTACCGACAAGACCAATCTTACCGATGCTGCCGGCACGGGCGAACAGATCTATACCGTAGAGGCGCTATCGGGCGGACAGGTTATCGACCGCTCCCAGGCTCTGATACTCGACAAGGGCTATTGGGAGATTCCCCTGCGCAAGCCAGCCAGCGACAGCACCTTGAGCGGCGGCTATACCTACGTGCCGGGCGACTGCATGGTGGCCGACCTGGACGGCAACCACGAATATGACATTGTCATGAAATGGGACCCTGTCAACAGCGCCGATGTCGGACAGCGTGACGGTGGCGGGCAGAAGGACAATTCCCAGAGCGGCATTACAGGGCCGGTTTTGATTGACGCCTACAAAATAGACGGCACCTTCCTGTGGCGCATCAATCTGGGCTGCAACATCCGGGCTGGCGCCCACTACACCCAACTCATGGTCTATGACCTGGACGGCGACGGCAAGGCGGAAGTGGCCTGCAAAACCGCGCCAGGAACAATCGACGGCCTGGGCAACTATGTCTTGCTGGGCAACGACAATCCAAACGCAGATTATCGTGCTTCCTACAGCAGCAAGGACGGCATTGTCATCAAAGGGCCGGAATATCTGACCGTCTTCGACGGCCTGACCGGCGCCGAGCGGGCCACCATACCCTATCGGCCGGCCCGCGACACCATTTCCGCCTGGGGCGACAGCTACGGCAACCGCTCGGAGCGTTACCTGGCCGCCGTGGCCTATCTGGACGGCCGGCATCCCAGCCTGGTCATGTGCCGCGGCTACTACACATCGGCCTTCCTGTGGGCTGTGGATTTTGACGGCCAGGACCTCATAACTCGCTGGCTGCACAGCTCGACCCGTGCCGGCTACGGCGCCTATGGTGAAGGGGCCCACAGCATGAGTATCGGCGACGTGGACGGAGACGGCTGCGACGAGATCATCTACGGTTCCTGCTCTATCGACAACGACGGCCAACTACTCTACCGAACCGGCTGGGGTCACGGCGACGCCCTGCATGTAGGCGATTTCGATCCAGACCGGCCCGGGCTGGAAGTGATGATGGTCCATGAAGAGATCACAGCCAAATACGGCATCGAGATGCGCGAAGCCCTCAGTGGCAAAATCATTTCCGGCGTTTTTGCCGGGTCCGATGTGGGTCGCGGACTCTGTGCCGATATTGACGGCAACCACCGTGGCTGCGAATACTGGGGCTACAACTACAATGTGTACAATGTGGCAGGAGATGTCATTTCCACCAAACGACCGAGTGTCAATTTTCGAACCTATTGGGATGCCGACCTATTGGAAGAATGCACCGAATCTGGAGTCGTCACCAAATATCAGGGCAGCAGCTCGGCCAAGACACTGGTGGATTTTGTTTCCACTTACAAGGTGGGCACCAATATGATCAAGGCTACTCCCTGCCTGCAGGCCGACATCTTTGGCGACTGGCGTGAGGAACAAATATATTACGACAATGCCACCAAGAGTAAACTGATGATCTTCAGCACCAATCTGCCCACCAATTACCGGGTGCCCACTCTGATGCACGATCATCACTACCGCATGGCCACCGTCACCCAGACCGCCGCCTACAACCAGCCGCCACACCTGAGCTACTTCCTGCCAGACTATGTCAAATATCTGACAGACAATCAAAAAGTATTCATAGACAATTCCTTGGGGCAGCCTTCGGAACGCCGCTGGTACGATCTCTACGGCCGACGGTTGATGGAAGAGCCCCAGCAGAGGGTGTTTATCGAGGAACTGGTCTATCCCGACGGTCGCAGCCAACGCATCAAACGTGTCGCTCGGTAAGCCAAAACACAGTATGAAACACATCGAACCTGTCGCCCACATTCATACCGACCTGCCAAGCAAATTCGGCGTGCCGCGCCAAAGCGGCCTGGTGGCCGGGTTGCAGGGGCGCATCGTGTTTTGTCCGCCCTATCGCGACCCGGAGGCCCTGCGCGGATTGGAAGATTTCAGCCATCTGTGGCTCATCTGGGGTTTTTCGGCCAACCGGCCCAACGGGCCGGCCCAGGCCCGGGAAGCCCAGACGGTATCTGTGGGTGACGACACGCCCGACTACACCTGGCAACCCACCGTGCGTCCGCCCCGCATGGGCGGCAACAAAGCCTTCGGAGTCTTCGCCACCCGCTCTCCCTTCCGGCCCAACGGACTGGGCTTGTCGTCGGTTGTCATCGAGCGCATCGAACTCAAGACAGCACAAGGGCCGGTGATCCATGTTTTGGGAGCCGACCTGACCGACGGCACCCCCATCTACGACATCAAGCCCTACCTGGCCTATACCGACAGCCATCCTCAGGCCCGAGGCGGATTCACCGACACCACTGCCCGCCTGTTGCTGCAAGTGTCCGATCCCGACAATTGCCTGCAGAAGCTCACAGCTGACAAACGGCAACAGGCCATCGACCTTATTGCCCAGGATCCGCGGCCTTCCTATCAGAAAGACGCCGACAGGGTTTATGGCCTGCTTTTCGCCGGCTACGACATCAAGTTCCGGGTAAACGCAGACCAGGCGGTCGTCACGGCCGTCGCACCCTGGTCCTGAGCCTTGTATCGAAACAGGGCCCGGACATCTTAGAATCGCTTGATAATCAATCGAAAGTATAGGCTTCCGGCAGGAAAGGAGCCATGCGGTCTTTTTCCGACAGGGTGTATTCCAGCGGCAGGAAAGGCCATTGGACCCCCAGCGTGGGATCGGCATAGTTTACCGCGCCCTCAGCCTGGGGAGCATAGAAATTGTCCACCTTGTAGGAGAAAACGGCATAAGGCGTCTTGACCAGGAAGCCGTGGGCAAAACCGCGGGGAATGTACAACTGACGATGGTTCTGCTCGCTCAGTTCCACGATGACATACTGGCCGAAAGTCGGGGAACTGCGACGCAAATCCACGGCGACATCCCAAACGGCGCCGGAAAGCACCTTGACCAGTTTGGCCTGGGAATACTCCCCTTTTTGGAAATGCAGTCCGCGCAGGACACCCATCATCGACTTGGACTGGTTCTCCTGAACAATGTTGAAAACAATGCCTGTATGCTGCTGGAATTCATCCTGGCGAAAGGTCTCCATGAAATAGCCCCGTTCATCCTGGTACACGACGGGCTCGATGACCCATACGCCCGGAATACGCTGTTCTATGTAATTCATTTCAACGGTTTTGATACATCCTTTCGTAATAGTTCTGATAGTCGCCCGAGGTTACGTCCTTCACCCAATCCTGATGATCCAGATACCAGTAGATGGTCTTGACGATGCCCTGCTCGAACTTGGTCTCGGGATACCAGCCCAGTTCGCGGGTGATCTTGGTCGGATCGATGGCATAACGCATGTCGTGGCCCAGACGGTCGGCCACATAGGTGATCAGGTCGTAGTTGATATTTTCCACCTCGGTCTTGAGCACGGCCCGGTATTTGGGTTCGGTCTCCATGATATGGCGAATGGTGTCGATGGTGAGTTTGACAATCTCGATATTCATCTTCTCATTGTGGCCGCCCACATTATATACCTCGCCGGGACGTCCTTTGCGTACCACCATCTCGATGGCCTTGCAATGATCTTCCACATAGAGCCAGTCGCGCACGTTCTCGCCCTTGCCATAGACGGGCAGTTTCTTTCCCTCCAGAATATTCTTGATAATGAGTGGAATCAGCTTTTCCGGGAAATGATAGGGCCCGTAGTTGTTGGAGCAACGGGTGATGGTGGCCGGCATCTTGAAGGTCTCCACATAGGCTTTGACAAACAAATCGGCCGAAGTCTTGGCGGCGCTGTAGGGACTGCGGGGATCCAAGGGCGTGGTTTCGGTGAAATAGCCGTCCTTGCCCAGACTGCCATAGACCTCGTCGGTCGATACCTGATGGAAGCGCACACCCGGCTTCCAGACAGGGTAGCCCTTGTCGTCCTTGCCGGTGACCCAAGCCTTACGGGCGGCATCCAGCAGGTTCTGCGTGCCCAGGATGTTGGTCTGCAGGAAGAGTTGAGGATTCTCGATGCTGCGGTCCACATGGCTTTCGGCGGCGAAATTCACCACCACGGAGATGGGATACTCGGCGAAGAGCTTGGCTGCCAGCTGGGCATCGCAGATATCCCCCTTGACAAAGACACAGCGCTTGCCGTCCACATCGGAGGCGATGGTACCGTAGTTGCCGGCATAGGTCAGGGCGTCGAGAATGACGATATTGACATCCTGATAGTTGGCCAACAGGTATTTGACATAGTTCGATCCGATAAAACCGGCGGCTCCAGTCACTAAATAGGTCTTCATTGCAGATGAATAATATAAGGTGTGTTATTTGACGAGTGAAAGTATATACTGGCCATAGGCCGTCTTCGACAGGGCCTGTCCCAGACGCTCCAGCTGGCGGTCGTCGATCCAGCCCTTGCGCCAGGCGATTTCTTCGATGCACGACACATAGAAGCCCTGACGGTTCTGGATGGTGGCCACGAAGTTGGAAGCCTCGAGCAGGCTGTCGCTGTTGCCCGTGTCGAGCCAGGCAAACCCACGGCCGAAGAGCGACACCTGCAGGGTGCCTTCTTCGAGATAGAGTTTGTTGAGGTCGGTGATCTCATATTCGCCGCGGGCCGAAGGCTTCAAAGAGGCGGCCTTCTCCGTCACCGTGGCATCATAGAAGTACAGACCGGGCACGGCATAGTTGGATTTGGGCTGGGCCGGTTTTTCCTCCAACGACAACACCTTGCCATCCTTGTCAAATTCCACCACTCCGTAGGCGCGGGGATCCTTGACGTAGTAGCCGAAAATACAGGCGCCCTGCTTGATCTCGGCAGCTTTCTTGAGCATCGACGAAAAGCCCTGGCCATAGAACAGGTTGTCGCCCAGAATCAGGCAGCCGGGTTCGCCACCCAGAAAATCGGCTCCCAGCACGAAAGCCTGTGCCAGGCCATTGGGTTTCTCCTGGATCTTGTATTCGAAACGCATACCCAGTTCCTCGCCGCTACCAAGCAGGTCGCGAAACATGGGCAGGTCGCGCGGGGTGGAAATGATCAGCACTTCGCGGATACCAGCCAGCATCAGCGTTGACAGCGGATAATAGATCATCGGCTTGTCATAGACGGGCATGATCTGCTTGGAGATGGCTTTCGACAATGGAAAGAGACGCGTGGCGCTGCCTCCGGCCAGAATGATTCCTTTGGTCATAGTTTTCAATTAATGCATCAAAATGCAAAAGTAATTATTTTTTTCGAGTATGAAAAAACTGCATGTATTATGAAGATTGAAAAAACACTTGTATCTTTGCCTCCGCAATACGGCTTAGGGAATCGGGTGAAAATCCCGGACAGTCCCGCTGCTGTGATTCCTCGTCATGACCCTCGCGGTTATCGGCCACTGGCCTCCAACAGGCTGGGAAGGCACCGTGCAGAAAAGGGGGGAGGATAAGTCAGAAGACCTGCCGGACGTTGCATCCAGTAAAAGCGACCGCGTGGAGACGGTCCGATGGAGACCTTTTTTGTTTAACTACTTAATACAGAAGAATTATGAAGAAAATTCTTTATCTTGCTGTAGCACTGTGTGTTGGCTTTGCTATGGCTTCATGTGACAATGACGATGACAAAACAGCCACCCTTGATTTCGAAGGCCAGCAGTGGACCGCACTCATCGACACCGCCCAATATGGCGGCGACCTGCTCTACGGCAGTGGCAAGGACACCTATGCCTGGAGCGATGCCAAGACGGGCATCAGCGGCGGCCTGACCCGTGCCTATGGCGGTGAATCTGGTTATTCCGAAGGCGGTGTGGCCATTTCCAACTACATCGATGCCGATATCCAGAATCACGCCACCTATTTCTACCAGCTTGCCATTCCTCAGTCGAACGGCAGCAAGAACTTTGCCGTGGTCTATTGCGATGCCACCCTCACGCTGGCTACGCCCCGTGTGGTCCGCTCGATGGATGTCAGCCCGACGACCTATCAGCTGGGTTCGACCAAGTTCGGCGACGGCTATGCCGCTTCTCTGGCCGAAAGCGGCAACCTGACCATCACGATCACAGCCGACAACGAGAAGACGTTGGAAATCGACCTGGCCCGCGACGGTAGCATCCTGGAAACCTGGAAGACCTTCGACCTGAGCAGCCTGGGAGAAGTCAAAAGCCTGACCTTCACCATGGACGGCAGCGACAGGTCCAGCTATGGTGTCAAGCACCCCAAGTACTTTGCCATCGACAATGTTGTGGTCGAGCTTTAATATCAATAAATATCTCCGATTCATGCTGCCGGCGGCCTTGTTGCTGTCGGCAGCATGTTCCAATGCCGATCCCGGTATCGAAGAAGAGGATTTTTCCAATACCGGGCAAGGCATCTTCATCTTGTGTGAAGGCAATTTCAATGCCGGCAACAGCACCCTGTCCTATTACCAACCCGCCACCGGGCAGGTGGAAAACGGCATTTTCGCCCGGGCCAACGACCGCAAGTTGGGCGACACGGGCCAATCCATCGCCATCTATGACGGCACTGCCTATATCGCCGTGGAAAACAGCGGCATCATCTGGGCCATCGACACAGCCACATTTAGGGTCAAAAGCCAACTGACTACGGGCGGGACCCAGCACATGATCAACCCGCGCTACATCCATTTCCTGAGTAGCGAAAAAGCCTACGTCACCGATCTTTATTCACCTTACATCACCATCTTCAACCCCCGCACCATGACCTGCACGGGCAGCATTTCCACCCGGCAGGAGTCGGCCTTCGGCTACTTTTCGACCGAAAAACTGGTTGCCTGGGGACACTATGTATTCACCAACTGTTGGAGCTATTCCAACAAGATCCTGGTCATCGACACCCGCAGCGACCAGATGGTCCACGAAATCGAGCTCGGCAGTTGGCAACCCAAAGACATGACCATCGACTC
>JAGDCW010000165.1 GCA_017958305.1 Bacteroidales bacterium
CTCGTCAAAACGGAGACCGCACGCGCGGACACGTTCCGTGCGGAAAACGATTTCGATGGAACTCACCTGACGTACCGCCTCGATGCTGTCCAGGCGGCAGGCTGCGGCCGGATAGTCGCGGTAAGGCCGCCCTTCGGGAGTGAGTATGCGCAGGCAGGCCACATCCGTTTCGGGATGCTGTTCGAAAAGAGCGGCTATCTGTGCCGGAGCCTCCCCGAGCAGACGCACGTCGTCGTCGAGCAGCCAGCCCAATTCGCCCCGTGCCTGCGACAGACAATGGTTGCGGTTGGCCGAGATGCCCGTTGTCGGGGTGGTGACATAACGCACATCTTCGCGTTGCAGTTCGGGCGGTGGCACGACTGCCCCGCTGTCCTGATGCGAGATCAGGTAGCCAAAGTCCGGCCGCTCGGGCAACAACAGAGCAGGCACCTGGCCCAGACGGGCCCCGCAGGTGGATATAAGCGCTTCGAGTTTCATAGTTGCAACGACTTGAACAAAGCCGTCCATTGGGCGGCGACAATATCCGGACCGAAGCAGCCGACATGCCGGCGGGCGGCCTCGGCCATGGCTTCACGTCTGGGGGTATCTTCCATCAAACCAGCCAGTCCGTCGGCAAAGGCCTGCAAATCGAAGGCCGGCACGACAAGGGCCGTCTTGCCGGGGACCGTGGCCGTCTGCAACCAGGGGCCGCTGTCGAAAACCACGGGCACCACACCGGCCGCCTGGGCTTCGAGCACCACCAGGCTCATGCCCTCGAAAGAAGAAGTCTGGGCCAGCAGCGAGCAACCCTCGTAGAGACGGTCGTCCCAACAAGGCGGCAGAAATTCCACGTTGTCCAGTTCCAGTTGCCTGGCCAACCGACGCAGCGACGCCTCCTCGGGACCTTCCCCGCACAGGCGCAAGGTCCATCCGGCACGACGTTTTCCCAGATGCTTCCAGATATGCAACAGCCGTTCGGGATGCTTGTCGGCCCGGGTGTAACGTCCGGCATAAAGCACGACAGGGCCTTTGGCCGGTGCTGTCGGCACGGGGAGCACTGGATTGGGTATCACTTTGATACGCTCTTGCGGCCGGCCATCGTAGAGCCAGTCCTCCAACTGATGCTTGTAGCTTTCGGTCAGGACCACATAGGCCGACGATGATTCTATCTCGGTTTTCAGCCGGCGCTTGACCCGGCGGTCCGACCAACAGGGAAGCAACTTGACCATGGCATAGCGCAACAAGGCTTTCACACTGCCCGAGGGCCAGACCTGCCGGCGCAGGCTCATGTGCCGCGGCCGCTCCAGCAGCCAGGCGGGACAACCGTGCAAGACATTCACGAAGCGATGAAGCCTGTCGTCGCGGAAATCCAGATAGGCCGACGTCACCACCCCCTGATTGAGGATGATCCGATAATCCTCCTCTGTCACCAGTTGTCGGATATAAGCCCGGTTGCAGGGGCTGTCCAGTTCCCGCTGGTCGGGCAGGTAGAGGCAACGGCCCGGGAAGGTGGCGGGCGGCGCACCGGCCTCGGCACGAAGTGCCAGGATATCGACTGTGTATCCCAAACGCTGCCAGGCGCCGGCCAAGAGGCAACTGACCTTGGCCACCCCGCCCAAAGCCGGGAAGGCGTTCAGTATGACCAATATTTTGTCCGTGTTGCCGTTCATTTTCCGAATAGTTTCAAATAGGCGAGTTTCAAGCGTTCCTTGAGCGAAGGTTCATAGCCGGCCAAGGCGGCCCCTTCCGAGAGCCGACGGGCCAAGCCACCCTGCCGGTGCAGGAAAGCGTAATGCAGGAAGTTGGCATACTGAGTAGCGAAAACATGCTTTAGACTTTTATGGTCTATCCCCAGATATTCAGCAATTTGCATTCGCTGATAAAAGCTATCCGTCGCAAAGCGGTAATAGCGTTGCCCGTCCTTGGAATGGCTCAGGGATTCGTCCAGCACCCGGTAGGCCAGGTGGTCGCAGGGCAGGTAGCAGGCCGGTCCCCGACTCAGCAAAAGGGCGGTGACGGGAATATCCTCGGCCACGCAATGCTCCCCGCTGAAAAACTCCGGATGTTCCTGCCAGACATCCTCCAGCAGGCTCTTGCGGTAGCAGGCCGCCGACAGGACGATGGCCGGTCGCCAGCAGTCGTCCAGGAAGCGGGCGGCTGTTTGGGGACCAAAGTCCGACAAATCGAGAATTTCCTGATTGAAATCCAAATTGTTGCGCTCAAACTGCCCCGTCTGCTGGTGATAGTTCTGCCAATTGGCATAGACCAGGCTCAAGGAAGGATGGCTCTCCAGCATGTCCACTTCTCGCTGCATCTTGCGTGGATCCAGCCAGAAATCGTCGCCGCCGCAGTCGGCGATGTATTTGCCCCGGCTCATGAGCACGCAATCGACATAATTGCGCACCAGCCCCTTGTTCTGCGGGTTGATCTGCAATACGATCCTGTCGGGATAACGCGCCTGGTATTCGCGGCAGATGTCGGCCGTGCGGTCCTGCGAAGCATCCTCGCCCAGGATGATCTCATAGTCGAAATCAACCTCCTGCGAGAGAATGGCGTCCAGATTCCGGGCGATATAATCCTGCTGGTTGTACGTGAGGACGATGACCGATACCAAAGGCTGGTTCATAGGCTTAGCGTGAACGGAGTTTTTGTATGAAGCGGCCCAGGTGCTGCCTTAAGGGCCAGATACGGTTCAATTCCCACAGCGACAACGCTCCCGTTGCCGCCATAAGCAGGCCGGCCAACAGCCACCGGCACCAGGGGGCGCACTGCAGCCGGGGCCACAGGAAGGCCAGAAGGGTTAAGAGACCCAGCAGGCTGCCCAGCGTCAGGTTGCGGGCATCCATGCGAAAATCGCACATCTTCCCGACTATCAGCAGCATCACGACAGTATAAATGAGATGGGCGCCCAGGTAGGCCACACCGATGCCTTCCAGAGCCATCACCTGCCACAGCAGGCAAGCCAGGCCCAGATAAAGACCATGCCACAAAAGCTCGGTGAGCATGAACACCAGTCCTTTGCCACGACTCAGCGGCACATAGCCCAAAGGCCAGTTGAGCACCTTCAGGAAACAGCCCAGCAACTGCCAGCGCAACAAATCCTGGGCCGAAACGAAATCGGCCGAGTTGAACACCCTCAGTATCCAGGGGGCCAGGACCAGCATCGCCACCAGCACCGGGGTCGAAAGCAGCAAGGCCACCCGCATCTGTTCGTTGACATAACGGCTCATCCGGGCCTTGTCCTCTCCCACCCCGCACAGCCGGGGATAATAGTCGGCCGCCATGGCCGCAAAGATCGACGACAGGGCCATGGCCGCAATGGCGTTCGACGACTGGAACAAGCCTACCGTGCCCATGTCCGACCACAGTTCGATCAGACTCCTGATCAGCAAGGATATGAGCGTGCTGACCACTCCGACCACCATGCTGTAGCAGCCCAGGACGACCATGCCGCGACCGTGACGGAGCGTTTCTTTCAATGTCAGGGCGACCTTCCTGAATTTCAGGCGCCAGGCATACCATGTGCTGCAAAGCAGCATCACCAGGCCAGTGGCCAGGAAGGCGGGGATGATACCGTCCTGCCCGAAAAAGTAATAGAGGGCCACCGAGACGGCACAGGCCAGCGTGCTGCCGACAACCGAGGCGGCCGCCATGTCGCCGATGCGGCGCATGCCCTGCAACAGGGCCCGCTGACCGGCCGACAGGGACGACATCAGCACGCACAGCGACAACAGGCAGATGGGAAAGACATGTTCCGCATCATGGAAGGCCAATTGGCTGATCTGACGCGAAAACAGGATGGTGACCAGTGCCCCGGACACCGAGGTGAGCAGGATCCAGCGCCGCAACACCTTGGCCGTGCGCGCCTTGCGCAGTTCATCGTCCGAGGCGGCGGCCGCCGACATGTCCCTGACCGAACTGAAACCCAGTCCCAGATCGGTCACCGACCGCACCATGTCGACGATGTTCTGATAGAGGCTGATGAGTCCCACTCCGACAGGGCCCAGCAAAACGGCGACCAATTTGGTGCGCACAATGCCGAGCAGCAGGTTGAACACCTGCGATCCGCCGAAGATGCCGGTGGATTTCACGATCTGTCCGTATGTCGGTTCCTGCTGCTGCATGCCATTCAGATTCAATGCTTAAAAGGGAGACTGGGTTCCACCGGCACAGACCAGGTAGAAGTCCTCTTCGTGGAAATACTTTTGGGCCAGGGCCTGCAACTCCTCCCCGCCGATGCGGTTCATCACATCCAGCTGCTGGCGGTAGGAGCCCATGTCCATGCCCACCGATTCGGCGGCGATGTACAGGTCGGCCAGGGCAAAGGGACCGTCCATCATGCGGGCATATTCGCCCGAGAGATAGTTGCGCAACAACTGCATCTCCTCCTCTCCGGCGGGTTCCCGCCTGAGTTTGTCCATTTCCTGGAACACAGCCTCGATCAGGGGTTTGACATATTCTATGGCCGTTTGGGTCTCGATATCGATATACGACTGGTTGCGATAGACCGTGTGGGTGGAAAAAATGCCATAGGTATAGCCTTTTTCCTCACGGACCGTGGTCATCAGTCGGCTGCCGAAATAGCCACCCAGGATGGCATTGAGCACCTTCAGGCCCATAAAGTCGGGATGATCCTGCCCCACCGTGGGCAGCGACAGGCGGACCGCAGCCTGCAGGCTCTGCTCCTTGGGCAGGAAGCAGCGTCGCTGCGCGGAAGGTTGGGCCTGGGGATAATCGTCCAGGGAGTTGTTTCCCGTCCGGGGAGCCGTCGCCATATCGGAGATTTCCTCTCCGAACACACGCGAAGTGATGTCAATCACCTCGTCGTCCACATCGCCCGTCAGCACCAATTGGGTACGTTCGGGGCGATAATAGCGGGCATGATAGTCCACCAGCAACTGACGGTCGAAATTGTCGAAGTCGGCTTCCTGCAGCATACGTCCGTAGGGATGCGAGGCGCCGAACAGCAGTTCGTTCATCTTCAACGACGACATCACCTTCACTTTCTCGCGGTCGATCCTCATCTGTTGGTAGCGCTGTTCGAGCACCACCTTCAGGTCGTGGGCCGGAAAGGTGGGATATTGCCAGATATCGCGCAGCAACGACAAGGTGGGAGCATAGAACTTCTTGGGCGTGCAAAGGTTGATGTAGGTGTATTCCATGCCGTAGGAATAGTAGAGAAAAGCCCCGTAGGAATCGAATTTCTCCGCTATTTCGGCCGAGTTCATGCCACGGCATCCTTCCTTGAGCAACAGGTTGGTGAGCATGGCCACCAGCGGCCGGGGCTGGAACAGCGCACCGGAGCGGCACATCATATCCACCCGTATCAAGTCCCGGCAGCCGGTGTCGAGATAATTCAGCCGCAGGCCGCCGGGCAAGGCCAGGCGGTTCAACTCCGGAATATCCATGTTTTCCAGAGGCTTGAGAGGCGGAGGTGTGTTCCTGTCCATCATATAATCGATAACGTATATGCAGTGCGTTTATTGTGTTTCACCGTGAGCATCAGCCCAAAGGGCTGACATAGTAGGAATGGTCTTTGAAAAGAACCATCTCCTTTTGTATGCACGAGGGCAGTTCTTCCCGGTAGTGCGAAGCCATGACCAGGGTCTTGCCGGGCCGCTGGCAAAAACACTCGATGATGGAACGTACCCGGGTGCGGCAGGCGCTGTCCAGCCCGTGCAGGGGCTCGTCCAGGATGAGCAGGGAGGGATCCTTCACAAAAGCCCGGGCCAGCAGGCAGAGCCGCTGCTCGCCGCTGGAAAGTTCCAGGAAAGGCCGGTCGCGGAGCATTTCAATGCCGAATACCTTCATCCAAAACCCGCATGCCGCATAATCTTCCGGACGAGGCCGCACATACAGGCCGATACTGTCGTGAAGGCCGCTGGCCACGATGTCGATGGCCGGATAGTTCTTCATATAGGCACGGTGCATCTCGGGACTGATGTATCCGATGTGCCTCTTGATCTCCCAGATGCTCTCACCGCTGCCCCGCCGGCGTCCGAACAGGCGGATGCGACAGGCGTAGGCCTGGGGATTGTCGGCACAGACCAGGCTGAGGAGGGCCGATTTGCCGGCACCGTTCTCGCCCGAAAGCGCCCAGCGCTCCCCTGCCCTGATCGTCCAATCGAGATCCTGGAGGATGGTACGTTCCCCATAGCGCAGACCGACATGGTCCATTTCGACCACCGGGGGCATGGACTCGCCGGCCTCGGACAGAGCGGCCGACCAGGAAGTCTGCGGCAGGGGCAACCGGGCGATGGCATGGATCATTTCCCGGGAGAGACCCTTGTCGTAGGACGACCTGTCCAACCGGGCCAGATAGCCGGCCCGCGTCTGCCGTGGCAGGCAGACCATGTCCTGCATCTGATAGACATGGGTGATGAACCCGGGGATGTCGTCCATCAGGGGCGTGACCAGGACAAGGCTGATATTGCGCTGCTCCGACAGGCCTTGCAACAAGTCGGTGAGGGATTGCCGGGTGGCAGCGTCAAGGCCGATGTAGGGATTGTCGAGTATCAAGACCTCAGGCTCTGCGAATAGGGCCTTCATCAATTGGAACTTACGCAATTCGCCACTCGACAAATAAATCAGCGGCTTATCGATAAGTTGCTCAAAATTAAATAGATGTATTAGTTCGTCGCGAAGCTTTCCATCGTTGCACAGCCCCAGGCTGCCGCAGACTGTCTGCAACTCCCCCTGATCGCCCATATTCCACCTTTGCTGGTAGTAGTAGGTGGCATCGGCCGTGCCGTAGGCATCGCGGAAAGGCAGGTAACGGATGGCCTCCGCCCGATGGAAATACGCACTGCCCCGGGCCAACAGGGATTTGCCCGTCAACATGTTTACCAGCAGGGTCTTGCCCGATGCGTTCAGCCCCGTGATGGCCACATGCTCCCCTTGTGACAAGCGGAAATCGACCGGAGCGGCCAGCCGCATGTGCGGCAGGCGGGGCACGGCAGAGAGCAGTTCGATCAGCTTGTCCATGGGCGGGATTTTACAGCAGGCCGCTCCTTAGGATACGCTGCAAGTCTTCGGGAGTATCCACGGCCAGGTTCTCCACTTCGGTCACGGCCGTGCGGATGCGATAGCCGTTTTCCAGCCAGCGCAACTGTTCAAGCGATTCGGCGGTCTCCAGCGGCATCTGAGGCAGGGAGGCCAAGGCGGCCAGCACGTCGCGCCGATAGGCATAGATGCCGATATGCTTGTAGAAGACATGCTTCGCAGGCCACTGCTCCACCGGGATGCCACGAAGGTAGGGAATGACCGAGCGGCTGAAATACACAGCCTCTCCGCAGCGGTTCAACACCACTTTGGGAGAGTTGGGATTCTGCAGGGCTGCCCATCCTTCCTCCGGGCGGAAGGGCCGGACCAAAGTGGCTATCTCCACCTGGGGCGAATCGAAGCAGGCTTTCAGCTGCTCGATCTGAAGGGGCTGGACAAAGGGCTCGTCACCCTGGATATTGACAATCACGTCGAAATGGCCGGGCACCTTGCCCATGGCCTCGGCACAACGGTCCGTGCCGCTGCGGTGGGCCGTGGAGGTCATCACCACCTTGCCGCCGAAAGCCCCGACAGCCTGGAAAATGCGTTCGTCGTCCGTGGCCACGCATACCTCGTCCAGGCAGCCGCACACTTGTTCATATACCCTTTGGATCATCGGTTTGCCGCCGATGTCGGCCAACGGCTTGCCCGGAAAACGGGTCGAAGCGTATCTGGCGGGAATCAGTCCTAAAAATCTCATATCGCTCTCACATATAGTTGTCCGGCCTCGCTACGGGTCACCCGGACTGCTTGTTCCGATTCAATATAGCCGAATTCTGCCACGGCATCATAGACCTGGCCCTCGATGCGCACCTTGCCGCCGGGACGCAGCACGGTGGCGGCGACTCCCGTCTTGCCCGTCATGGCCTCCAGTTCGTCGGCCGGCACGGCCACAAAGCCTTCCTCGCGATCCTGCGCCGTCTCAAGCGCCAGCCGGCGGAAGACGCCCCGACCCTTGCCCACGCGGGAACTCAGCCAAAGACAAAGCCCCACGGCCACCGCCACACTGAAGATGACCAGCAGCAAAGCTTCGCCCAATTCGAGGTAGGGAAATTCTCCGGAAGGCAACAAACGATTGTCTATCAAGGCAAACGACAGGCCGGCGATCATGGCCGAAATGCCCAGGACGCCCGCCACCCCGAAGCCCGGGATGACAAAGATCTCTACCAGCAAGCCTATCAACCCGGCGAAGAAAAGGATGATCTCCCAATAGTCGGCCAGTCCGTCGAAGTAAAGGGGCGCGAAA
>JAGDCW010000166.1 GCA_017958305.1 Bacteroidales bacterium
ATGGCGATGGGATTCATGCTCAAGGTCTTCTGGGCATCGGTCAGGGCGAAGTCGCCGACGCTTGAGTTGAAGCTTTCCTGCATATCGACCGCCGGGATGTCGATGTCTTCCACCGACAGGTTGCCCAGCCCCACATTGATGCGGTTGGACTGGTGGATACCCGAGATGGTGAGTTGAGTCTGGGAGGCGTCGATGAATGCCACCTGGATGGGATCCGGGCTGTAGCTCTGGTCATCGACGGAGATGGCACCGATGGCAGACATTGCGATGTGGAAGGAATCCTTCTGCTCGATGCGGTAGCCGTTCTCGTCGGTCGAGATCATTTCGATCTTGTCCAAGTCCACGATGTCTTTCAGAAAGATACTGTCTGAACTGACCAGCGGGATGCTGATGGAGTCACCGCCAAAGGCCATCTTGCCGGAGACCTTGTCCATGTTGTAACGGGAATCGACGCAGGCCGTGGAGACCAACACGAGGAGCCCGCACAACCCGGCAAGCATTTTGAAATCTCGTAGTTTCATAATGAATGGTTTAAATGGTTGAATTATTGATTGTTAAATTTTCCTTGATCCTGAGCCGGAAGAACAGGCAGGTGCAGCAGGCGGCGAAAACCAGGCCGATGCCGACGGAAACCTGCAGCGGCAGACGCAAGCCCTCCGGAGCACATAATATATAGGTGGAGCAGACCACGGTCATGAAGATGGCCGGCAGCATGGAGACGATCCAGGGTTTGCGCTGCCGGTGGAGATAGACGGTGACGGCCCACAAGGTGAAGGCGGCCAGGGTCTGGTTGATGAAGGCGAAATAACGCCAGATGATGTCGAAGTTGATTTGCAGCAGGACGATCGAGACGGCAAACAGCGGCAGGCTGAGCCAGACCCGGTTCCAGAAATTCTTCTGTCCGAGGTTCAGCGCCTCGGCGATGATCAGGCGGCAGGAACGGAAGGCGGTGTCGGCCGAGGTGATCGGGGCGGCGACGACTCCCAGCAGGGCCAGGACGGCGCCGAACTTGCCCAACCAGCCGTGGGCGATGTTGTTGACGATGACCGAGGCGTTGTTGCCGACAGCGACGACATTGTCCTGGAAGTTGCCGATGCTGCCGAAGAAGGTCATGGCAGCGGCGGCCCAGATCAGCGCGACGATGCCTTCGGACACCATGGCGCCGTAGAAGATTTTGCGGCCTTCGGTCTCTTTCTTGATGCAGCGGGCCATCATGGGCGACTGCGTGGCGTGGAAACCCGAGACGGCGCCGCAGGCCACCGTGATGAACATCATCGGGAAGAGGTGCATCTTGCCGCCGTTGGGGTGCATGTTGCGCAGGGTGTCGCGGGTCAGTTCCGGCATGTCACCGGTGTTGAGAAGCAGCATGAAAAACAGGGCCACGGCCATGAACAGCAGCGCGAAACCGAAGACGGGGTAGAGGTTGCCGATGATCTTGTCGATGGGGAAGATGCAGGCCACCAGGAAATAGACGAAGATGACCACGATCCAGAACCTAAGGTCCATCAGGCCGTTGAAGGCGCCGCCGGTGAGACCGGCCAGGATGTTGGCCGGGCCGTTCACGAAGACCGTTCCCACCATCACCATCAGCACGACGATCAGCACGCGCATCAGTATCTTGACGGGCTTGCCAAGGAAGATGCCGATGAGGTCGGGCAGGCTGGTGCCGTTGTACCGTTCGGAAATCATGCCGGAGAAATAGTCGTGGACAGCTCCGATGAACACGGTGCCGAAAGTGATCCACAAAAAGACGACCGGACCGTACATGGCTCCCAGCACGGCGCCGAAGATGGGACCCAGTCCGGCGATGTTCAGGAATTGGATCAGGAAGATCTTCCAAGTGGGCAGGGGCACATAGTCCACACCGTCCTGGTTGGCCTGGGCCGGCGTTTGGCGGTTGTCCGGCCCGAAGATGCGGTCGACGAACTTTCCATAGACGAAATAGCCGCCGACGAGGAAGACAATGCAGATAGCAAACGTGATCATTTGTCTCTTAACGTGTTCGTTTTCGCGTTTAAAGTCAAAATGCAAAGATATAGATTATTATCTGATACCCGACGCTACATGCCCTATTTTTTTTTCAAAACTCTCCCTCTCTCTCATGTGAGGGCGCTGCCGGCCTGCCCGGCCATATTTTAACTTGTATTTTTGTTTGATTATCCTTACCTTTGTTCCCAAATTTGCAGACAGTTGGCCAATCGGTCTGCAAAGGAGATAGACACAAGAATAATAACCTAATAATTACCGATTTACAGATGAAACAGAAGAAATTTTTGACTTGCGACGGTAACGAGGCTGCAGCTCACGTGAGCTATATGTTCTCGGAGGTGGCCGCCATCTATCCCATCACCCCGTCATCGCCTATGGCGGAGCATGTTGACGAATGGGCCGCCCGTGGTCGTAAAAACCTTTGGGGCCAGACAGTGACAGTACAGGAAATGCAGTCCGAGGCCGGTGCCGCCGGTGCCGTGCACGGTTCGCTGCAAGCCGGTGCCCTGACCACCACCTTTACCGCTTCGCAGGGTCTTCTGCTGATGATACCCAACATGTACAAGATCGCCGGTGAGCTGATCCCCTGCGTGTTCGACGTGTCGGCCCGTACGCTGGCCAGCCATGCCCTGTGCATCTTCGGCGACCATCAGGACGTGATGGCCTGCCGCCAGACCGGTTTCGCCATGCTGTGCGAAGGCTCGGTGCAGGAAGTCATGGACCTGACGGCTGTCGCCCACCTGGCATCGCTGGAAACCTGCGTTCCCTTCGTGAACTTCTTCGACGGTTTCCGCACCTCTCATGAGTATCACAAGATTGAGATGATGGACCAGGAAGACATCCGTCCGCTGGTCAACGAAGAATACATCAAGCGTTTCCGCGACCGCGCCATGAGCCCCGAGCGTCCCATCACCCGCGGTACGGCCGAGAACCCCGAAACCTTCTTCACGCATCGTGAGGCCTGCAACCCCTACTACGACAGCGTGCCCGAAGTAGTCGAGAAATACCTGGGCGGGATCTCCAAGATCACCGGCCGCGAATATCACCTGTTCTCCTATTACGGCGCCAAGGATGCCGACCGCATCGTCATCCTGATGGGCTCGGCCACCGATGCCGCCCGCGAAGCCATCGACTACCTGAACGCCAACGGCCAGAAGGTGGGCATGATTTCCGTCCATCTGTATCGTCCCTTCTCGGTCAAGCACCTGCTGGCTGCCGTTCCCAAGACGCTCAAGCGCATCGCCGTGCTGGACCGCACCAAAGAACCGGGTGCCAACGGCGAACCCCTCTACATCGACGTCAAGGATGCCTTCTACGATGTGGAGAACCGTCCGCTCATCGTCGGCGGCCGCTACGGTCTGGGCTCGCACGACACCACGCCCGCGCAGATCATCAGCGTGTTCAACAACCTGGCCATGCCCCAGCCCAAGAACCACTTCACCATCGGCATCGTCGATGACGTCACCTTCACCTCCCTGCCCGAGGTCGAGGAAATCGCCCTGGGAGGCGACGGCATGTTCCAGGCCAAGTTCTACGGACTGGGTGCCGACGGTACGGTGGGCGCCAACAAGAACTCGGTCAAGATCATCGGCGACAACACCGACAAATATTGTCAGGCCTATTTCTCCTACGACTCCAAGAAGTCGGGTGGTTTCACCTGCTCGCACCTGCGTTTCGGCGACACGCCCATCCGCTCCACCTACCTGGTCACCACGCCCAATTTCGTGGCTTGCCACGTCCAGGCCTACCTCCACATGTACGATGTGACCCGCGGCCTGCAGAAGAACGGCACCTTCCTGTTGAACACCATCTTCGAAGGTGAGGAGCTGGAAAAATTCATGCCCAACAAGGTGAAACGTTATTTCGCCAAGAACAACATCACCGTCTATACGATCAACGCCACCAAGATCGCCCAGGAGATCGGTTTGGGCAATCGCACCAACACCATCCTGCAGAGCGCCTTCTTCCGCATCACGGGTGTCATTCCCGTCGAGTTGGCCGTGGAGAAGATGAAAGCCGCCATCGTCAAGTCCTATGGCTCCAAGGGCCAGGATGTGGTCGATCTGAACTATGCAGCCGTGGATCGCGGCGGTGAATACAAACAGTTCGCCGTCAAGCCGGAATGGGCCAACCTGCCCGACGACGCCGAAAAGGCCGACAACGCCCCCGCTTTCGTCAAGGAACTGGTACGTCCCATCAACGCCCAGTCGGGCGACCTGCTGCCTGTCAGCGCTTTCGTCAAGCACGGCACGGCCGACGGTTCGTGGATGGTCGGTACCGCCGCTTACGAGAAGCGCGGTGTCGAGGCCTTCGTCCCCGCTTGGAACAAAGACAACTGCATCCAGTGCAACCAGTGCGCCTACATCTGCCCCCACGCCGCCATCCGTCCCTTCGTCCTCACCGACGACGAACTCAAGGGCTTCGACGGTTTGGACACCATCGAGATGAAGGCTCCTGCCGCCATGAAGGGCATGCACTTCGTCATCGAGCCCAGCGTGCTCGACTGTCTGGGTTGCGGCAACTGCGCCGACATCTGCCCGGGCAATCCCAAACTGGGCAAGGCCCTGACCATGGTACCCTTCAACCCCGATGCCGCCGACATGAAAAAGATGGCCGCCGATTGGGACAAACTGGTCAAGGTGCCCTCCAAGCAGGATTTGGTCGATATCAGGAGCAATGTCAAGAA